>DAHVDN010000249.1 GCA_027313505.1 Candidatus Dormiibacterota bacterium | reverse complement strand
TTCTCAACCTGGATCGCTCAGCAAGAGACCGCTGGTCGCACCTTCACCGACGAGCAGCGCGTCTGGCTCGGGCGCATCCGCGACCACATTGCTGCGTCGCTCGTGATCAACGCAGAGGACTTCGAAGGCGTGCCGTTCGTCCAGCACGGCGGACTTGGGAAGGCGTACGAGCTGTTTGGCGAGCACCTCACGCCCCTCCTCGACGAGCTGACCGAGGTGCTGGCGGCGTGAACGGTCTGCCGAAAGGGTGGCTGGCGACGACGATCGGCGAGATCGCTGATACGTCGCTCGGGAAGATGCTCGACAAGAAGCAAGCGACTGGAGACCACCCCACCCAGTATCTCCGCAACATCAACGTGCGCTGGGGGAAGTTTGACCTTAACGACCTTGCATCGATGGATATTCGCCCGGAGGAACTCGAGCGGGTAGTTGCCGTTCCCGGAGACATCATCGCCTGCGAAGGTGGCGAACCGGGCCGGTCAGCAGTGTGGCACGGGCCGGGCATCATTGCGCTGCAAAAGGCGCTCCATAGAATTCGGCCGTC
>DAHVDN010000248.1 GCA_027313505.1 Candidatus Dormiibacterota bacterium | reverse complement strand
CGGATCTGGGAATCTTGGTGGATCTCTTTGCGGCGGACCGATTGCAGAATCTCTCTGAGGTGGTGCCGAAGGTCCCTGCCACCATCACCTGCTTCGACCTGGAGACGACCGGCCTCCAGCGAGGCACGGGCACGGTCCCCTTCCTGTACGGCTGGGCTTCGATAACCGGAGACAGGGTGCACTTTGAGCAGTGGCTGCTGACCCAGCTGGGCCAGGAGGCGCCGCTGGTGGAGGCGGCCCTCAGCCAACTGCGCGCGACCGATCTGCTGGTCACCTACAACGGAGCCAGCTATGACCTCCCCTTGCTGCGCACTCGGATGGTGATGGCAGGAGTCGATCGGGCCTGGCCGGCGGCCCCCCACCTTGATCTGCTGCCGATGGTGCGGAAACTGTTCCGCCATCGTCTAGATCGGTGCAGCCTGCGGCGGGTAGAGGAGAGCGTGCTCGGGCAGAGTCGCGATCACGACCTGCCGGGACGCGAAGCACCTGAGCGCTATTGGCAGTTCCTGCGCTCCGGCGACCCACTTCCGTTGGGGGCAGTGCT
>DAHVDN010000247.1 GCA_027313505.1 Candidatus Dormiibacterota bacterium | reverse complement strand
GTGGCCCCATTGGTGGGCTCCAGCACGATCGCCAACTGGCGGTGGAGCCAACCGTAAGCCCGGAGGGCCTCCGCTGGTGGCCAGGGGGCAGGCACCGGGACCGTCTCCTGGCCGAGCGACACGATCAGGGCGCTCGTACCCAGGGCACCTCTGGCAACGTTTGAGGGACGGTTAGGCGGAACGCCCCTCCGCGGAGGGCGCTTCCGAAACCGGCGACCGCCCCGCGGCACCGTGGCGCAGGCCGTCGAAGAGCAGGCCCACCAGGCGATCGGCGGCATCGGACCGCTCCTGGTCGGTCGACATGCAGATGCCCCCAACGGCACGGAGCAGGTCTCCTCCGTCGACGTCGGCCCGGACGGTGCCGGCGGCGACCCCAGCCTTGAGGAGCTTGGTGGCCGCGGCGGTGGCGTGATCTCTCGTCTCCCCGAACAGGCTCGGATTGCTGCTCAGCATCGGCTTGAGGACGGACAGCATGCCTCGTTTGGTGGCAACGTGCCGAACGAAGAGCTGCATCCATTTCTGAAGGGCCTGGTCAGGAGGGAGA
>DAHVDN010000246.1 GCA_027313505.1 Candidatus Dormiibacterota bacterium | reverse complement strand
GACCCACGTGCAGCTGTCCACCGCCATCGCCGACTACATCGTCAACTTCTACAACCCGCGGCGCCGTCACAGCTCCCTCGGCTACCTCACGCCCGAGGAATTCAAGGGGCTACCATCGTCCGACAACCCGGCCACGACTCTCATTGGTGTGGGCCACTGACCGGGGTACACGTTAGCTGGTACCGCAAACGGGGTACGGTCACCATGAGGAGGACATCGCTGCGCCGTCGCAGGAGGCGGAGCGCAAGATGGCAGGCAGGAATGGCGTTCCCGCTGCCATCCCAGGTGGTGATGAGAATACGGTGACCCGTGTCACGATTATGGCCCTCATCCAGGCCAGGCGAGATGCGCTCCGTCGGCAGGGCTGCCTTGCGACGACCGGTCACGCGAGGCTCGCGGCGAGGATCGATCAGCCGGCGTTCAATGGCATGCCCTCGAGGATGGACCAAGACCCCGCCGTCGGTATCACGCGGGAAAGCTCTACACCCGACTGTGCGAAGAGCACTCGGAACTCTGACTCGGAGCGTTCCTGACCGCCAAAATTCA
>DAHVDN010000245.1 GCA_027313505.1 Candidatus Dormiibacterota bacterium | reverse complement strand
AGAGCGCCAACGGCCGGCTTGAGATCAGGAAGGTCCAGACCAGCACCGCGCTCAACGGCTACTTGGACTTTCCCCATGTCGCTCAGGTCTTCCGGATCGAACGCTCCACCCGGGTGATCAAGAGCGGCAAGCTACGGCATGAGGTCGACTATGGGATCACCAGCCGCCCCCCTTGAGCGGGCGGGACCGCTCAAGGGGGCGCCTTCGCCCGGAGTCACTGAAGGAGATCGAGAACCGACTCCACTGGGTGCGGGATGTGACCATGGGCGAGGACGGCTCCCAGATCCGCACCGGCCGGGGGAGCGCAGGCCATGGCCGGCCTGCGCAACTTCAGCATCAGCTGCCTGCGGCTGGCCGGCCGGGAAAACATCGCAAGCGCGCTGCGGCTGTTCGCAAGCGACTGGCACCATCCCCTGAACCTCCTCGGGATCTGACCTCCCGCGGCTGCCCACACCTCCACCGAGGTGGAAACCGGCGCGCCCGTCGATCGCTCCCAGCGACCCCTCACCCCTCTTCGAGCCGGTCAGCCTACCCCGAAGCCGCCCCG
>DAHVDN010000244.1 GCA_027313505.1 Candidatus Dormiibacterota bacterium | reverse complement strand
CACCTCCCGCACCAAGCGCCACGGGCAGCGCCATGACGACGAGACCGAGAGCTCCTCCCAGAGCTTTCTGGAGCAGCCCCGCCTCCCCGCCTCCGCCTGGCGCGGCGGGCACCGGGGCTCCGCCTGGGTCCTCATCGGGGCCGGCGAGCCCCAGCAGATACGGCTCATCGACCCAGAGCGCGCCCAGCCCTTCGCAAGCTGGTTGGGGGTGGAGGGCGGCGCGGTTCCATAACGCCACGTGGAGTGATCGATCCGGGCCTTGACAAGCTCTCCATCTCCGCGTTATAACTTAGTCGTTCTAAAACTTAGGAGTTATCGATGCCGACCGATCGCCTGAGCTCTGTCTTCGCAGCTCTCGCCGACCCGACCAGGCGAGCCATCCTCGCTCAGCTCACCGATGGCGAGGCGAGCGTCGCCGAACTCGCCGCGCCATTCGCCATCTCCCAGCCTGCGGTCTCCAAGCACCTGAAGGTGCTAGAGAGAGCTGGGCTACTCTCCCGAACGCGACGAGCCACCGCTCGGCTGAGCCATCTCGAAGCGGAGCCGCT
>DAHVDN010000243.1 GCA_027313505.1 Candidatus Dormiibacterota bacterium | reverse complement strand
CCACGTAGACCGCCATCGCCACCGCGAACATCCAGCCGAAAGTGATGAGCAACCAGCCCCCGACGCCGGTGAAGATCGTGGTGGGCGAAGAGGTCCGGCCAGAGCCTGGAAGGCCCGCCACCGCCACCGCCACCACGCCGTCCCCGAATGCCAGCAGCACCATGGTCCCGAAGAACTCTGAGCTGAGCTCTCCCAACAGGCCGCTCAGCCCGAACATCGAGCGGCCCTCGCCGTGCAGTGGTTTGATCTCGGTAGCCATGTCCCCTCCTTGTCTGAACCGGCCCCTCTGCGCTCCAGAGCCCGAGGTGGCGGCCACACCTGGTGCCGGTAGCTCCCCGCTCGAATTTCCAGTGCCGCGGCGAATCCTAGTACCAGCTCTCATGCCTCGTCAACCACCTGTGGTAAATACCCGACCACCCCAGGGGTAACTACCTGGCTACCAGAAGCGCGGCAGCCAATCGTCGTGGTTTACGAGATCAGAAGGGCGCAGGCTTCAGGTTGAGTCACATCCCAATGTCGGAAACGCAACTCCTGGGGTCATGGCCGCGTGGG
>DAHVDN010000242.1 GCA_027313505.1 Candidatus Dormiibacterota bacterium | reverse complement strand
TGGTCCAACGGCCAGCCCATCACCTCGAGGGACGTGATCTTCTGGCTCAACATGCTCTCGGCGGCGACCGACCCCAATGCGCCGGCGGTGGGCAGCAGCAGCGCCCCCGGACCGGGATGGGGGGCCGCGGTCCCCGGTGCCTTCCCGCAGAACGTGGTCAGCTACAGCGCCACCGGCACCTACTCGCTGACCATGAAGCTGAACGCGTCCTACAACCCGACCTGGTTCCTCTACAACGAGCTGAGCCAGATCACCCCACTCCCCCAGGCTTCCTGGGACGAGCTCTCGTCCTCCGGCCCAGTTGGGAACTACGACGCCTCGGCCGAGACGCGCGTGGCGCTTCCCAACACCTCCCCGGCGGCATACGTGCCGTCCGACCCGGGAACCGGTACCACCGGCGCCCTGGGCGTGGCCCAGTTCCTCAACAGCCAGTCGCAGTCCCTGGGGACTTACCAGGGCAATCCCCTCTGGCAGGTGGTCAGCGGGCCCTTCGTCCTCAAGGACTACACCACGGCCGGCTACGTGAAGATGGTCCCCAACAAGAACTACTCG
>DAHVDN010000241.1 GCA_027313505.1 Candidatus Dormiibacterota bacterium | reverse complement strand
ATCCAGCAGTGGCTCCGACCTCACCTGATGGCCCCGGTGACAAAGCTATGGGTGGGCGGCCCTGCCCCATTCAAGCCACAGGATTGGCTCCTGAGTGGCGGCGAGACACAAGTTTACGACTACGTCAACGCGCGCGGGCAGCACTTCTCGCTCGACCAGGTCACGGGCCTTTGCGGCCAAGCCACGGGGCAGAACAAAGACGCGTGGGGCGCGTGCCTCAGGGCACACCGCCTCGGCGAACTGATCCAGTACCAACCAGCCGATCGCTTCTGGGCGCTCCAGACCCTCGAAAGTTTGATCGTTCTCGCCATCGCGCTGACGCTCCTAGCGTCATCGGCCTGGTGGCTTGTCAAGAAGACGTCATAGCGAGCCCACCGGGAGAGCGTCCTCCCCGGGCCCCGGGGGCAGTAGGCGTGGCTAGCAGGTGAGCGGGAACCGTTGGATGATCGCGTGGGCGCCGTCGAGCAGCGCGGCAAAGGCAACGGCGTCATCCGCGACGCTGGGTATTCCACGGCTGGAATCACGGGGCCAACCTTGTCGTGCGGAGTGCGGCT
>DAHVDN010000240.1 GCA_027313505.1 Candidatus Dormiibacterota bacterium | reverse complement strand
GACGCCACCGTCGAGGCTGAGGTGCTCGAGCTCGTGGCGACGCTACGTCAACAGTTTCGCACTTCCGTGCTCTTCATCAGCCACAACCTTGCCGTGATAGCAAAGATGTGCGACCGAGTGGGAGTGATGTACGCGGGTGAGATCGTCGAGCAGGGTCCTGCCCGAGAGATATTCGATCAACCCCGTCACCCCTACACCGTCGGGCTGCTGCGCTGCGTGCCGAGGCGTGGCCACCGCAAGGACCACGGTCGGCTCGACACCATCCCCGGCTTCCTGCCGGCCCCCGGCACGACCGAGACCGGGTGCGTCTTCGTCGCGCGCTGTGCCCTCGCCACCGAGAGGTGCAGGTTGGAGGCTCCACCGATGTACGAGGTGAGCGCGACCCGCATGTCGCGCTGCCACTACTTCGAGCGCGCTCCCGAGCTTCCGCGGACGACGCCGGAAGAAGTCGCCGAGAGCTCCTCCGGGCGAGCCTACGAGCAGCCTGTCGATCCGGTCATGCGGCTCCGGGGCGTATCTAAGACCTTCGGGAGCCACGGCGAGAAGGTGCAGGCTCT
>DAHVDN010000023.1 GCA_027313505.1 Candidatus Dormiibacterota bacterium | reverse complement strand
CCTTATGGAACTTAACGATCCCACACTACCTAGACCGAAGGTCGCTCCAGCCATCGGAGCGCAACGCCAATCGTTACGGCTCCTGCGGCAATCACGCCAGCTTGTCCCCGCTTCATCTGGGAAGTACCCCGCAGGAGCGGGGCTCGCAGTCACAGAGTTCACACAGGTGCTCGCCATCCGGGCAGGGACCAGCACCTAAGGTGCTGGTCCAAGACCTACTCCACCGCCATCTCGCCCAGATCCGCGCGCGCCCTCATCGGATGACGTACTGAGCCGGTCGCAATCGAACAGTGGCGCAAGCCGATCGTTCTACACCCGTGCTGCCGGCTCTCCTGGGCCGCTGGTCACTAACTCGGGCTCGCATGAAAGGCCTGGGACACCAGCGGGCGGGTGTCCCAGGTGATCAGAGTCCTCCCGAGTCGCTCGGCCCAATCGGCGTATGAGGGGTGGTGGACGGTGAGGTTGTCCCGGAGCCACCGGGTCACGGCATGGTTATCGGCGGCAACATCTTTTACCGGGCGCGTTGGTGGTGTTCAGCCGACCGCCGCGCCCGGCCCCGTTTGGCGTTCGGCTTCTGGTGCCGGTGAGAAGCTGAACCAGGTACCGGCCCGCCCGGTAGGGACCGGGCCGGGCGCCGCCACCGCGAGTTCACGGCCGAACGATACGGCCCGCATAACGAAGACGGACGGGCTTCCTGGTCTGAACTCCCCATAGTGACACGGAGCTGGCATCGGGGGGTGAGGGTCATGCAACTGTTCGTGGCTGGCGGAAGCGGGGTCCTGAGAGGGAGACTCATCCCACAGCTTTGGGCTCGCGGTCGGGTCGATGAGGGCGTCGACGACGAGTGCGGCCCAGGTGGGCCTGCCCAAGGCTCTAGGTGCAGACGCCGACGTCACGGACGGGCTGAACGCGCAGTCGGTCGGTGAAACTGCGGCCGACGCCAGACCGGAGGTGATCGTCGATCAGATGACCTCGATTCCGTCGTGCGCGCCGGCGAGCAGGACAGGACGCGCCCAGATTCTGGTTAGGGATCACCAACCAACCGCGCAGAACGGGAGCCGATCACCTGGTGGCCGCCGGTCAGCGCCACTGCGGTTGGCAGCCCGGGACGTTCGCTTGGGCCCCCCTATTCGGCGGGCCGTCCGGGTATGGGTCCAGCTTCGGTGGCTCGGCTCCTTGCCTTCGTGGAGGCTGTCGATGGTCTTCCTTATCTCGAAACATTGCCGCGTCGGCGCGGCTCACCAGCAGCTCGGCCGACTCCAAGCCATCCCAGGTCGCCATCCCGACCGCGAACGTAATGCCGTCCGCTCCGGCCACCAGACGGAGCCGCTCGATCACCATCTGGATGCCGGCGGGCGACGTGGCGACCGAGACGATGCCGAACTCATCCCCGCCCAGGCGCGCCAAGAGGTCACCGCTCTGACGCAGGAGTGGACGCCAGGCAGCGGCCATGGTCTGCAGCAATCGGTCCCCGGCCTGATGGCCCTGAGAGTCATTCACCGCCTTGAAGCCGTCGAGGTCCAGGACAGCTACCGCCAGCGCTAGACCAGTTCGCTGGGTCCGCGCCATCTCAATCCGAAGGTGTTCCTCCCAAGCTCGGCGATTGGCCAGTTGGGTTAGCGGATCCTGCTTCGACAGGAGCCTCAGCTCGACCACCAACGAACGGAGAATTAGGCTGGCGACAGTTGCTGTTCCGACGATAGCGCCCCAGGCTACGAATGGACCGCCGGCCGGTGGCTGCAACGCGAGCGCTGCCGCATCGGCAACGGCAATCGTCACCAGGTGACAGACAAATCCCTTCGCGGAGTAGAAGAGTGCAGCGAAGATGGCGACATAGATGTAGAGGAGCCCAAAGTTGGGCCCCGGCACCAGCGCGACCAGGTAGGTGATAGTCGCGGTCGCCAGCGCGGTTGTCGCATGTAAAACTCCCGCTGACAAGTGCTTGCGGCGCCACAGAAGGGTACCGATCGCCAGACCGGCAATCGGAACCGTCGAAACGACCTCGGCGAGAGTACGTCCGTGCCAATGCTCAAGGGGAATGGCCGACAATACTGCCGCTGTTCCCGCCGACCACAGCGCAATCGCCGCGGGAGCTGGCCGGCGCAGGGCCGCGTTCGCACGATGGACCAAGAGTACCGGCGACTCCAGCAAAGTGCTACCGGTCGAGCAGCTGCCCCATAGGGCAAGCTGTCGCCGCGTACCGTGGTCCCTGCGAGGCCGGGTGAAGTGCATCTTCCGAACTCGATTGAGAGAACCTACGGCCAAGGCGCGCGGCTGGTCCGTTGCGCCGCGCGATGGCCTCCCAACAGGGGCCGGAGGTGGCGGGCGGCTGCCCCGGCAGCTTCTGCATACGAAGCGTACTCATGCGCCGGAGTATGCATCCAAATGTGGTGGGCACGGTGTCGCGCACGGGTCACAGTTGTTCGGCGGTGGGAAGATGGGCCGCAACAGGATGCGGTGACGGGAGGAGGTACCGCTCTGTCCGCGGCTAGGTCGTGCTGCGGTTGCCGATCACGTACAACCTGACCAGCGACTGTGCCACCGGTCTGGTTTTGGAACTGGTGGATCCGTCCATCTCCGTAATCACAACCTCCCACACCTGGGTGCTGCGTCCAGGATGAATCGGTCGAGCCACCACCCTGACCGCCCCATCTCCGATCGCGCGCAGGAAGCTGGTGTGGTTGTCCAGACCGACGACTTGGCTTCCACTGCTCAGACTCGCGCCCACAGAAGCTGCGGTCTCCGCGAGGGAAGCCCAAACCCCACCGTGAACCACTCCATAGGGCTGCAGATGATGGGGGCCTATGGACAGGGTCAGCACCACCTCTTCTGCGGTCGCGGAGATGATCTGGGTTCCGAGAGCACCATCCAGACCTGGCTCCAACTCTCCAGGTGCTTGGTCCGACGGCGTCGGGAGTCTCAAAGCTGCAGCGACTTGGGGACCAGGAACTCCTCAATCCCGTAGCGGCCGAACTCGCGGCCGTGGCCGGACTGTTTCACCCCCCCGAAGGGGGCCGAGGTGCTGAACGCTCCCCCGTTGATCTCCACCGTCCCTGCTCGCAGCCTTCTGGCGAAAGCGAGCGCGCGATCCTGGTCGGCGGACCACACGGCCGCCGCCAAACCGTAGGCCGTTCCATTGGCGATCGCCACCGCCTCTTCCTCACTGTCGTAAGCGATTATCGACAGTACCGGCCCGAAAATCTCCTCCTGCGCGATGGTCATGTTGGAGCGCACCTGGTCAAAAATCGTCGCTTTCACGTAGTACCCCAGGTCGCGGCCATCTGGCGGGTCCGCGCCGCCCACCACCAGCCTGGCCCCCTCCGACAACCCGCTCTCGATGTAGCCGCGCACCCGCTCCTGCTGCGCCTGGGACGCCAAGGGGCCGAGCCGGGTCGCCTCATCTAGAGGGTCACCCAAGGGTAGTTTCGCGGCAGTCGCGACGGCGACCTCAACGGCTTCCGCAGCCAGCCGCGCCGGCACCAGCAGCCGGGTGAGTGCGGTGCAGGTTTGGCCAGAGTTTAGGAAGGCGTTGTAGACGACGAACTTGGCTGCCATCGCCACGTTGGCGTCCTCCAGCACCAGGCTAGCCGACTTGCCTCCCAGCTCCAGGGTCACCGGCTTGACGGTGTCAGCTGCCAGTTCCGAGATTCGCCTTCCCGCTCTGGTCGACCCGGTGAAGGAGACCTTGTCCACCGCGGGATGCCGCACCAGCGCTTCGCCAGTGGTCGGCCCTCGGCCCACCAGAACGTTCAGCACCCCTGGGGGCAGGCCGGTCTCCGCAGCCAGCTCAGCGAGCATCAGTGCTGTCAGCGGTGCTACTTCGCTCGCCTTGAGTACCACCGTCGAACCTGCGGCGAGAGCGGCTGCGACCTTGGCGACAACCTGCTGCAGCGGATAGTTCCAGGGGGTGATTGCGGCCACCACGCCGACCGGCTCCTTGAGGACGAGGCAGCTGTCGATGTGCTCCTCGAACGGATAGGTCCGCAATGTCTGTGCGATGTGGCCGGTGATCGTGATCGGGTTTCCCACCTGGACCGCCCTCGATTGACGGATCGGTGTTCCCACCTCCTGGGAGATCGTCCGGGCGAAGTCCTCGGAGCGATCCTCCATCGCCTTTTGCAGCCGCTCGAGATGGTCGGCGCGCTGCGCCGGAGGTGTGGCCGCCCAGCACGCCAGCGCCCGGGCCGCGGAGCGCACCGCTGAGTCGACATCCTGCGAATCGGCGTCAGCCACCTCCGCCATGACAGTGCCGCTGGCGGCTTCCATGACCGGGATCAGTTGGGGCCCGTGGGCGGATCGGAACTCCCCGTCCACAAAGATTGGTGACCAGGGACGGCCCTCCGAACTGGCGCGGCCGTCGGTGGGGTGGGTCACACGGTTGCCGGCGACTTGGCACTGGTTGCCGCTGCAGTGGTCCGGCCCAGCGCCTCAACGAGGGCGTCAACTGTGGGATGGTCGCCAAGACTCGAGTTGATATGGCTGAGGAGGACCCTTCCGGGTGGCTCGACCACCAGTGCGGCTCCCAACTGAATGGCGTCGCCCTGCAGTCCTTCTGATCTCACGTTTCGCCGTCGGGCATTCCACAATCCAGCGAGGACTCCCTTGCCGAGGGCTCTGAACGGGGACCGGCGTGCTCCCATGGCCCGGTAGCTGGTCCGTTCCGGGTCGGTAACCACGATCGCTTCAAGAGCCTTCATCTGCTGAAAGTGGAGTGCCTGGGCGGCGTTGCCGTTCCCGATGAAGAGCAGTTCGCCTCCCGCGGAGCGAATGCGAGGCAGTGCCTCCATCAAGACCGACGTCTGCTCCAAGCAATAAAGGCATCCGAAGTGACGGAGCCAGATCACAACTGTCGGGCCGCCGCTCCAAAGATTGGAGAGCTTCACACGCTCGCCGTTAGGTCTCAGCACCTCGATCTCGCCCAGGGTCGTAACCGTACTTCTCATTGCCGCATCGTAGCAACTGCCTCTCGACGACGGGGCTCGAAGGACACATAATGGCGCAAAGGAGGGGAACTGCCATGGGACCTGCTGCAGCCGTTATGAACGCCTCAGGAGTGTGTGTCCCCCACCCGCTCGAGCAGTCCCTTCCCTTTCTCCGCCACCACGGGAAGTGGCCCCAGTGACGGCGCAGCGCCAGCCAGCGCCATGGCTTCCACCCGGAACGATCCGCGCGGTGGGACACATTTCCAACAAGGAGCGGAGCCGACGTGCCGCAGCCAGGCAGCGCCGGCTCCCATGGGAGGCCCGGCGCGCGCAGCTTCTGGACGCCTGTTTGAACGCCTTCGTGGCCAGAGGCCTGGAGATGACAACCATGAGCACCATCGCCGCCCAGGCCGGTGTCAGCAAGCCCTTGGTCTATCGACACTTTCACAACCGGTATGAGGCGCTGCTGGCTGTTGTTGAAGAGCAGGGTCGGGTGTTGCTGGAGACGCTCGGGCTCAACGCAGAAGCCCCAGCGCCCAGTGACTTCGAGTCCCTGATCGCTGGGTTCTTGAGGTTCGCCCGAGAGTGCCCCAGCGCTTTCCGGCTGCTCTTTCAAATGGTTGACGCCAGCTCAGGGCCTTCCAGGCGTCACCTTGAGGGGCTCAGAGCGGAGCTCGGTCAGGCCCTGGCTGAGGCGATGCTCAGGGGAGTGTCGAGTCCAAAGGACACGGTCGCGGCGCTACCCAGTTCTGGGCTGGGTCGCCTTATGGTCTCGATCCTGGTCGGGGTTGCGGGGGGCCTTTCGCGCGGTGAGGAGCCAGCCGTGGTGGCCCGGACTCTGCACCGGCTGCTCCGGCCAGATTGGGTTATTGCGGCGCTGAAGCCGGAGGGGGAGGAGTTGGCACTGCCCCTGGGAGTTTCGTTCGACTCGATCTGACGGTTCCAGCGTCTCTCCGACCGCGCGCCCTACGATTAAGAGAATCAACCCAGAGAGCTGCAAGACCTCCGGTCCCGTCGCCGACTGGCCGATCAAGCCGCTGCCTCGGAGAGCACTCTGACAAACTCGGATCGGCTTGTACCGGAGCTCCTTGGGCCGACGCGCCTGACGGGCGGCCCAGGTTCGGGGAAGACGGGTGTACTCGCGCAACTTGCGGCTGACTGGCTAGCCGCCGGGGCCGACCCTCGCCGGTTTGTGGTTGTAACCCGCAGCCATTCCGGAGTCCGACTGATGTCGGATCGGATCGAGTCGATGCTGCCTGCCGCTCACATCCCTCCTGTTGTCCTGACCCACGAAGGGCTCGCCAAGTCGGTCCTGCGGGCCAGCGGGCAGCCTGACCGACTGCTAACCGCCGCGCAGGGGCTGGTCGAGTGGACCGCCATGACCGAAGCGGTGAGTCAGTCCCTGCCCCTCCTGGATCGGCTACGCCCGCTGTCAGAGGACCCCGGATGTATCGAAGACCTCCTGGGGCTCACCTCGGCGGTAAAGCAAGCGCTTGTGGGTTTGGGATTGCTGGGTGAGAGGCTCCAGCGGGAGGTGGGCATCCTGGCCGAAGTGGCGATAGTTGCGGCCAATTACCAGGGGGCTCTGGCCAGAATGGGCGCTCGCGACAGCAGAGATCTGGTTGGGGAGGCGGTTGGCCTCCTCCAGACGCAGTCGGACCTCTTGGTCGACTGGGCGGACTGGCTGGTGGTCGACGAGGCTGAGGACCTGAGCCCTGCCCAGTGGCACCTGATACTCCAGCTGGGAAGACGGCTCACACCGCCCCGGCGTCTGGTTTTGGCCGGTGACGTCCGGGTCGCGCTTCCGGCGCTGAATGGGCCGACATCCCGCTTCTTCGAGGAGGCCTTCGCTTTGGCGATGCGGCCGAAGGAGTGGACTCTTCAGGTGGATGGGGCCACATGGGTGGAGAATGTTGGAGCGGCGCTGGGCCTACCTCCGTTGAGGCTTCTCCCGGGGGCCGTCCGGATCAGCGGTCTGGGGCATGGCGGGTCGGCTTCCGCAACCGGCTGGATCTGGAGTGCGCCGGACGAGACCGATGAGGCATTTGCGGTCGCACGCGAGATTAAGCGAGCGCAGCTCGCCGGCGAGGTCTCATTAGACGAGGTCGCAGTTCTGCTCTGGGACCCATCCACCCAGCTTGGTCATTTGTCCGAGGCGCTGCGCGCAATTGGAGTGCCATTCCAAAGTGAGCGGCATCGCTGGCAGGATGGCTTCGTGGTCCGGGTCATCTCGGCGTGGTTCGGGGCGCTCCTCGACCCCGGTTCAGACGCGTCGGTTCTGCCCATCCTCGTCGAGGGCCCCGGGGCGGCCCATCCGGACGATATCTGGAGGTTCCGCCAAGAGGCTGCCCAAAAGGGGCAGTCACTCTCCGATTCCCTGCTTCAGATCGGGGCCGCCAAAAATCACGAGACCCTTCCCAAAGAGATCCTCAGGGTGGCGTTGCTTTGGGGGACACTTGTCTCCTGGGTGGGGCCGAACCCCTCAGTGGGCATGTCGACGGCTGACTTTGCCAAGCTGATGGCCGAGATTGAGATGGGCAGCGGTCTTTGCGAGCTGGCCCTCGCCGATTCCGAAGCCGCCGACGAAATGGCCCACGTGGGCATGGCTTCGGCGGCTGCCGCTGACACGATCGAGCGGATGGGACCGCCCACTGTGGCACTCTCGCGGTGGGCAAGCCTTCTCAAGATCGGGTTACGACGGTCGACCTGGACTGACTCCGGTATCGCTCCGGGCGACACCCCAAAGGTTTCTGTGCTGTCGGTCTTTGCCTCCAAGGGACGGCACTGGCGCCGGGCGTTTCTACCGGGATCGGTTGAAGGCCGGGTTCCCAGTGCCGGGTCAAGGTTGGGCCCGCTCACCTTTCAGGAGACCGAGCGTCTGGTGGAGTTGGTCCCCGAAATGGAGGACGTGATGACGGCGCCGGGAGATCCCAGGGAGCGAGCCCGCAGGCTGGTGTTCACCGGCTTGACCCGAGGGACCGAGCAGACGACGGTGTCTTGGAGCCGGCGGGTCGGGGAGCGGGAGTGTAAGCCGAGCTTTCTTCTCGCCCAGCTGGCCGCCTCGGGCTTCGGGGAAGTGCCTGCGCCCCGCGCCTTTCCCGTAACGCGCCAGGACTGCGTCGCCCTCGCAGCCTCCTCATTAACTGGCCCTTCCCCCAGGGAAGTCATTGCCGCGAGCCCGCCATTTCAGGAGCGGGTCGAAACTCTGGCCGGGTGCCTTGCACCCTGGGACCCGATAGTTGGCTCGGAGGCGCTGCCGGGCTCTGATCTCAGCGCCACCTCAGTTCGGGCTTGGCTAGCCTGCCCTCGATTGCACTATTACGGGCTGCTGCGTCCAAGGCAGAGAGACTCCGCCCCCTTGGTATTGGGAATCGCGGCACATCGATTGCTTGAGCTGGCCCACCAGCGCCGGCTCGCGTCCAGCCGGGATTCCGATTCCTTTATCTCAGCAGCGCAGCTGATTGTGACTCAGGAGCTCATGCCAGAGGTGCGCTTTCGTTTGGTTGATCCCCTTCTCTCTCTGTTCGTAGAGATCTGGCTTAGACAGATGATCGTCCGCTGGGCGACCCTGGTCGTGGGCAGCGAAGACCATGGCCGCCAGCTCGCGAGCGAAGTTCGCTTTCAAGTAGAGCGCGGCCCCCTGCGTTTCACGGGCAAGGTGGATGCTCTCTGGCGACACGAAGACGGGTCGCTGGAGGTGGTTGATTACAAGACCGCCACCTCGGACCTGCCGAGCGTCCCCGGCCTTACTCGACAGCTTTTTGGAACTGAGGAAGAAGGACCCAGCGACTGGCAGCTGCCGATCTATTTGATGGCTGCCAGGTCTGGGGCCTTCGAGCATCTGATCGACGGTGGAAGCCCGAGTCTGGCCCGCAACTGGTACGTCGGCGCCGAACCGGGCCGAAAGCGCTCTCTGGTGACCAAGGGCTTCCGGCTGGTTGGCACCGCGCCCGCCGCTTCAGGCGGCCTTGCCGATCTCAGCTGGGAGCAGCTTGACCGACTGGAGACAGATTTGCAGCGCCAGGCGGAGCTGATCATTGAAGGACGGTTTCCAGCGGCGCCTCGTCACGGCGAGCACACCTGTCGTGACCATCGTGGTTGCCCTCTTGAGGCCTGCTGCGATGGGGAAGGGACCGTCGGCCCAACGGTGCTGCTCCCCAGGTCGAGACCTTGAGCCAAGAACTCAAAGCCAGACTTGTCGCGAGGCTGACCGAGGACCAGCAGCGGATCGTCGGCGAACGGGGACTAGGACCCATCAAGGTCCTGGCGGCTGCGGGCAGCGGGAAGACGACCACGATGGCCGCCCTCTATGGACTTGGGGTTCTGGATGAGCTCCTGCCATCCCAAATTCTCGCGGTCACCTTCACCGAGCGGGCGGCGGAGGAGCTCAGTCAGAGAATCTCATCCACCCTGGCAGAGGTCGGCTGGTCGGGGCCGGGTTCGGGAGTCCTAGACGGTGCCTGGATCGGTACCTTCCACCACGTTGCACGCCGCCTCATCTCTGAGCACTCATACCTGGCCCAGCTGCCTAGGGACCTTCGCACTCTGGATGACGTCGAGGCCAGAATGGAACTTGAGAGAGCGGCTCAAAAGGTGCGCGACGAACTCCCCCGCAACCAGAGGATTCGTTCCCTCTTCCCTCGGCAGCTGCACCCGCGCGGGCTGCTCGCGGTCTCCAACGGGGTCGTGGACGCGGTGTCGAGGCTGCGATCGACCGAGCTGACTCCTGACGAATGTCGTCGGCTGTCGAGCGCAGCGTACGGCCGCTTCGCCAGCGATGGGGATCCGGCGGATGAGCTCAGCTGGCATCGCCTGGCCCTGGAGGTGACCCTGGCCGCGTGGCAGGAGTATGAGTGGCGCCTCTCCTCGCAGCGATCCGTCGACTTCGACGGGCTGCTCCGGCTGGCCCTCACCGCCCTGACTCAATCCAGTGCGCTGAGGAACTGGTGTCATGACAACTTTCGATTGGTCATAGTCGACGAGTTTCAGGACACCAGTGCTGTCCAGAGCGCGTTGCTGGACCAGTTGGTGGGGAGCCGGCGCCAGAAGCTCTTCGTGGTGGGAGACGCTCGGCAGTCCATCTTCGCCTTTCGGGATGCCAAGCCAGGCATCATGGATGCTGCCCCCGGTCGGTGCCTGCGCCTGTTCCAGAACCACCGCTCGCTCCGACCCATTCTCGCCGCCGCCGACCATGTGATCCGGGCGGACCAGCAGTTTGCAGCTGACCTCCCGATGGAAGGGGTTCGCCAGGAGGGCCAAGAGCCACCTGTCCTTCTGGGCTTTGCTCCAGACCACGACCGTGAGGCCGAAGGCATCGCCCAGTTCTTGGCGACGTGCCACCAGGATGGCATTCCGGGAAGGGGGGGGGAGCTGCGGAGGGTGGGCTATGGAGAGATGGCGGTGCTGGCGTACACCTTCTCAAAGCTAGGCGTCCCCCTAGAGGAAGCGCTTAGACGCCGGGGCATTCCGTTTCGGACGGCGACCGGGGGGTTGCTCCAAAGGCCGGAGATCAAAGATGCCCTGGCGCTCCTTCGGCTGACCGCCGACCCAGGGGACGACCTGGCTTGGATCCGGGTCATGCAGAGCGCGTGGATCAGGGTCGGTGACTCTGAGATGCTGCGACTTTGTACCCGCTCCGGAGCAGCTGGGCGGTCCATCCGAGATCGCATCGAGTCGGCCCTACCCACCAGCGGTCTGGCCCCGGACTTGGCCGTCAGAGTGAGGAGGCTTCTCTCGACGGCGGAGGACCTGCACGCCTCCTCAAGGGTCATGGGAGCTCCACAGTTGGTCTCGGAGGCGCTCTCAGCAAGTGGGCTTGTGACTTACCACGAAGCTCGAGCTCTCAAAGATCTGGAGGACGGAAAAAGGGCGTTGGCGTCGCTGCGGTCCCTCATCCGGATCGCCGTGTCCGCTCAGGCTGAAGGCTCATGGTTGGGATTGCCCCAGTTCCTGGAGAGGCTCGCCACCATGGCCGCGGTGAGCGGTCGGGCTGAACCCCCGCCGTTGGACGATCGTCCCGTGGTCACCCTCAGCACCATTCACAGGGCCAAGGGGCTGGAGTGGCCGGTGGTGGTGCTGGCGGACTGCCGCCCCCATCACCAGCGCGCTCGTCCAGCGGTGGTTTGGGATCGAGGAGATGGCTGCGTGGTCATGCCCTCGGTCGCCGGTAAAGCCACCGCGGCCGGGCAGCGATGGAAGTCAACCGCGGACGCGAGGGTCGGTAGTGAGGAGCACCGCCGGTTGGTCTACGTGGCCATGACCCGTGCCCGGGACCTGCTACTCGTCTCCACCACCAGGACGGGGGCAACTGCTGAGGTGGAGTCCGTTGACGAGCTGGTGGCTAAGTGTTGGGAGGGGTCGGTCATAAGCGGGGAGTTTGGGGAACTCGTGAGCGCTCTGGCGGTAGGGGAGGACTGGGTGCAGGCACTTCCGGGATTTCCCGACTCGGTGCAGCTGCCCTGGAGCTCAGATCCTGGGGCCACAAAGTTCAGCACTCCGCAACCGGAAGCACCTGTAGACCCGAGGGTTGCTGACCTTGAATCACTGTCCCAGACATGGGAGCAACTGGAGGCTTCTTCGGCACTGTCACCCCCGAACCGGCTACCAGCGCCCGCTCGGGTGAGCTTCAGCGGGCTGCGGATGCTGGAGCTATGTCCGCGCCAATACTGGTTCCGGCACGTCGCACGGTTTCAACCACCGGGTCAGCCTTCAGGATCCGAGGGCCCCGACCGGTCGCGGGAGCTTGGATCCTTGGTCCACCAGGTTCTGGAACGCGCCCACAGGACCGACCGGGACTCTGGCCCTTCGAGCGCGTCGGTTCAGAGGATCGCCGAAGAGCTGGGGCGTGGGCTGCCGGCGCCAGAGGTTGAACAGGCAGTCGAGATGCTGCGCGGATACTGCGAGATGGAGGTGGCCCGGCTGCCAACGCTGGCTACGGAGCTTCCCTTTTTCTGGCGGGGCTGGGCCGGCGCTGGAGTCCCTCCACTGGTCGGTGTGGTGGACCGAGTGGCGAAGCAGGAGGACGGAAGTCGGCTGGTGCTTGACTACAAGACCGACCGCGGGCTGAGCGTCGATCAGTTGACGGTCTATTCTCACCAATTGCGCCTTTACACGATGGCCCTGGACGCAGCTCAGCCGCCCCCCGTGCCTACTACCTCGGCCGGCCTGGTGGTCCTGAGGTCCCGTGAAGTCGTCTCTGTGGAGTGCAGCAAGGAGGCGATGAGGTCCAGTTTGAACTGGGCTGAGGCCTTAGCCCTGAAGCTGCGCTCATCCGGGGACCTGTCCGCTCTCGGGCACCCGGAGCGTCCGTGCGCAGACTGTCCGTTCGAACCCATCTGCCCCGAACGACTACCTCGAGCGTGGACAGAGGTAGTCGGCAAGGGGGTCAACTGAGCAGCTGACTTGCGGCTCTCAGGCCGCAGTGCGGCAGGTCAGCTGCCCAGCCTAAAAAGCTGGGGGAGTTTCATCGCAAGACCCATGTCACCCTTGACCTTGAGCTTGCCGGTCATGAAGGCCATTGTCCCGTCCAATCGCCCGGAGATCAACTTGACGAAGTTCTCGTCTCCAATCGTGATGGTGATGTTGGGCTTTGGGGAGTCACCATTCTGAACCACACAGGTCCCATCCTTGATCTCCACGAACCAGCGACCGCCCAGCGCGCCGGAGATGTCCCACTGGAATGTCGCCGTAACTCCCTGAGCCTTCTCCGGTTGGAAGGCCGACGGGATTCGGTCCATGACTTCCTGCGGGGTCAACTCTGTCTCAGCCATCTTCGGGTCTCCTCAACTCCCGCCCTAGGCGAGGTGTTCGAACTGTAATTCTCGACAGGGGAAGGTCAGCTCGCGGACCTCATCCTCGTTCTCAGATCGTCCGGGATGAGGGCTGAGCTCACCCGCTCTGGCAGGTGCATCTCTGCCCTAAGCCCCTGGCTTGCTGAAGGTGTCAAATCGCAGGTGGCGGTTTCATGCGCGCATTACCCTGGTCGAGCAGGGTGAAGGGCCAGCGCTTCTGCTTGCGGAGGTATCCGAGGTTGGGAGCCAGCCGTGACGGCTCGAACCCGAACCCCGTCTCCACGGCGTCGCGAGCGGTGATGTTGGGCTTGACCAGCATGTCCAACTGCTGGGGGGTCACCAGTGGGTTGGGCATGATCTTGTCCATCACGATGGCGCCTGGCCGAAGCAGACGCGGATCCAGGTGTAGAGGGCGGCGCCTGGCTATCCCGAACCACTCCTTCCCGGTGGCCGCCGCCACCAGCATCGTGATCTGTTCCAAGGTGAGATGCTCCGGGCCGCCGACTTCATAGATCTGACCGATCCGGTCTTCGTCCTCAACGGCGGCACGTAGACACCTTGCGACGTCTTCGGCCGCGATCGGCTGGAAAATGGCGGTCCCGTCGCCCGGTACTACCAAAAACGGTGCGGGCAGGCTGATGGCTTTGGCCAACAGGCTGAAGAAGCCATCGCGCTCTCCAAAGATGACCGACGAGCGCAAGACCACCCACTCCAGCCCACTTCCCCTTATCCACTGCTCTCCCTGCCACTTGCTGAAGAGGTAGGGGAAGGTCGGGTCGGGATCTGCGCCGATCGCTGACAGCTGGACCAAGCGGCGAACGCCGGCGCGCTGCGCCGCCTCCACCACATGGGCTGTTCCCTGGGCGTTGACCGACTCGAAGGTTTGGAGTCCCTGATTGCGGATGACAGCGACGAGGTTGACCACCACGTCCGCATCCTGAAACGCCTCCGCCAGCCCAGCGCCGGTGAGGACATCGCCAAAGGTCGGAGCGAGCCCAGAGGGAAGGGTGGTCGAGCGCGTCCCGCGCCCGATCACCCGGATCTCGTGCCCGGACGCCAGCAGCGTGGGGACTAGATGAGAACCGACAAAGCCAGTTCCGCCGGTCACCGCTACTCGCATCGGCAGCCTCCCTCAGACAAGAGTCGACTCAGCGCTTCGGGGCGCGACGGCGGGGGGCGGTCTTGCCGGCTACCGAGCTCTTCAGCGCTGTCGCAGGGTAGAAGCGAACCTTCTGGGTGGCCGGGACGCGGACCATCTCCTGGGTCTGAGGGTTTCGGCGCATCCCGGCAGCGGTCTCGCGGAGCTTCCACCTGCCGAATCCGGCGATGGCGACCTCTTCTCCTGCCTCGAGCTTTTGGCCGATCAGGTCGAAGATGAGCTTGAGGGTGTCATCAGCCATGGCGAAGTTCTGAAAGATGGACTCACTGGTCCCGTCCTCGTACTGAACGACCACCTTGCTTTGTAGGGTTTTGGCCAACTCGCGACGGTTCATATACAAGCCTCCCTGCTACTGCGGAATTGAACGTTATCCGCTTTATGTAAGGGATTTTAGACAGACAGGGGGGTGCCTCGCAGGGTTTTGATCTCGTTTGGGGCGTGCGCTTCCTCCGCTGCCCAGGCCAGCGAGCGCGATTTGCATTAGCGAACAAAAGTTCGTATAATCGGCTAGAACCTCAGTCCCGGCTCCGGCAATCTGCTTCGGGGTTCTATGACGGCCTTCTGATGGGACTTGATTTGCCTTTGGATGTTCCCGGTAATGGCGGTGGCAGTGCGGTATCTGCTTCTTTGGAGCTTGCCGTGGCGGCGCTGGGTCGTCGTTACGGTCGGGTGGTGGTGCGTGCCGGTGGGAATCCGAACCAGGGAGGGTTGCGGACGGGCATCGGCTCTCTAGATGCGCTCTTTACGACAGCGGGCCTGCCTCGGGGTCGACTGAGCTGGATCGGAGGAGAGGCTGGGGCAGGGAGCTTTGATCTTGGCCTGGCGCTGTTGGCTCGGATGTCGCTTTCCCTGCCGGTGGCCGTGATCGATTTCGACCGCAAGGTGGACCCCGGGGATGTGGAGGACTATGGCGGGGAGTTGGGGAACTGCTGGGTGGTGCGGCCCAGGACCACCCAGCAGGGTTGGGCCTCCGCTCGCTCGCTGCTCCAAGCAGGGGTTGAGTTCTGCCTGATGCTGGCGACCCAGTGGCCCTCCGTGGGTCGGGCATTGCCTGCCTTGCTGGTGGCAGCGCTGGAGGAGAGCAGCGGGGTTGCGGTTATGGGAGGAGGGTTGACTGTGCCACTGGAGGTGAGGGGCAGGTTGGGTATTGAGCTCTCATGCAGGCGGGTAGGCTGGTCGCTGGCGCATGGGGATGTGGCCGGAATCCTGCTACAGCTTCTGGTTGCGCGTAGCCGAATGTCTCCACCCGGGATGGGCTGTGAGCTTCGGATCGACTTCTCCAGGCCGTACCCAAAGACAGCTGGGATTGTGGATCTGGGGATGCTCAGCTCCTCTGAACTGAGCGACTGCACCACCCTCACGACTCCTCTCGCAGTGGTGGCGAGATGAACCAGCAGGTGCGGCTGGCCTGTGTCAGCTTTTCCCATCTTGCTCTAATTCTTGCCTGGCGGGATCACCCTGAGCTCACCTCAGAGGCCGTCCTGGTGGGCTCTTGTAGCCGAGATGGCCGGGGGATAGTGCTGGCCGCCTCCGCAGCGGCGCAGGCAATGGGTGCCCACATCGGCCAGGACCTGCGGCAGGCTGAGCTTGCCTGCCCTGAGGCGGTGCGGCTTCGCGCCGATCCCATAAGGATGGATCAGTTGCGAGAGCAGTTGCGCGCAGCTCTGTACGAGTGCAGCCCCCTGGTGGAGCTGACCACGGACAGTCAGGTCTACCTGGATCTTGGGGGGCGCGACGCTCGCTGGGCGACCGAGGCCGCTCGTTCCGCTCACCTCGGACGTTCGGTGCAGCAGGTGCTGGGGGTGCCCCCTTCAGTGGGGGTTGGTCAGTCCCGTTTTGTAGCTCTAGTGGCCTCCTCCAAAGCTGGTCCTGGTAGGGTGCGGCGGGTTCCCTACGGGGCTGTGGCCGACTTTCTGTCCGACTGGCCTGTGAGCATGCTCCCGCTTCCACCCAGGACAGTTGAGAGACTGCAAGGATTCGGGCTGCAAAGCTGTGGTGACTGCATCTCGATACCTCTTCCCGACCTGCAGAGGCAGCTTGGAGCTGACGGACTCACCCTGCACCGACTTTGCCTTGGGCAGGACTCGGCTTTGATCAGTCCTTGGCGGGAAGCTCCACCTTGTGGGGTGCGAAGAGTTCTGGCCGGAGTGGTCGAGGACTCGGAGTCGCTACGCTTCGGAGCCGCTGAGCTGGCGGAACGGCTCGCCGCCAAACTCTCCTGCCGGGGTCGAGCCAGCGGGCGTTTGCGACTGCTGCTCCTGGACGAGGATGCGGCCGAGGGCGTTGTAACAGCAGCTCAACCGGGCGTCTTTTGGGATGAGATAGAGCCTCCAGCGCCGGTGGCTACGGCAGAGGAGTTGTTACCGCCCATCCTCAGCCTGTTTGCACGGGCACGCTGTCGGGCCTTGGTGATCGAGATCCACGCCCTGGATCTGACCCAGCCCCCAGCCACACAGTCGCCGCTGTGGGCAGTTGGAGGAGCCCGGAGCGCTGACATAGGGCGAGCAGCTGCCAGGCTAGCCCAGCGGTTTGGGCCAGAGCTGGTCTGGCGGGTTGAGGTTCGCGCGGGACACCCAGGGGATATTCCTGAGGAGCGATTGGTCTGGAGCCCTGGGTGAGGCGCTTGATGGTCAGGACCGAGGGCTCGCTGCCCGCGGTGGTCGACCTTGGTGATGGCCCACTGCCGGTGGTGTCGCTGGCCGAGCATTGGGTTGTGGAGGTGGGTTGGTGGCGGACCCCACCAGCGCGCTGGGAGCGACGCAGCTACTGGCGGATTCTGCTGGAGGATGGGAGGTGTGCGGACGTCTATTGGGATGGTGGCCGACAGCTCTGGCGGCTAGCTCGGCTCTGGGGGTGAACCCTGCGCCACGCGACCGGCCCAGGCCATCTTCACACTCGCTCGGAGGATTCCTTAAGCAACATCTGATAGCTTGAGTTCATGGCTCAGACTAAGCCGCCATCCGGCCTCAGGGGTGGAGCAGGCGCCGGCGGCAACCAACCACGCAAGCCCGCCCAGTGGCGCTCGGTTCAGTTTCTCCTTCCATTGGGGGTGTTCCTGGCCCTCAACGTCCTGTTTGCGAACGTCTTCTTCCCCCCTTCTCAGACCAAGAGCATCACCGTCCCCTACAACGTCTTCATCTCGGACGTGAAGAGCGGCGATGTGACCAGCATCACCAGCACCGGCGACACCATTCAGGGCACCTTCCGCCATGAGACCGGGGTCTCCGCGACCAGCAAGAACAAGGCCAAGGATTTCAGCACTCAGCTGCCCAGCTTCGCTGGGGGCCAGTTAGAGACGCTGCTGCAGCAGCACAACGTGACCATAAACGCCAACAACCCCAATCCTCCGGCCAACGTTTTGGTGGTGATCCTGGAGAGCTTCGGGCCGACCCTGCTCTTCCTCCTGATCTTCCTTTGGTTCATGCGGCGTACCGCTGCCGCAGCTGGCGGTGGCCTGTTCAGCCTGGGTCGGTCCCAGGCCCGGCTCTACGACCCTGAGAGACCGGCTGCCACCTTCCAGGATGTGGCAGGCATCGAGGAGGCAAAGGAGGAACTGGAAGAGATAGTTGACTTCCTTCGCCAACCAGCCAAGTATCAACGGCTGGGTGGGACAGTCCCCAAGGGAGTCTTGCTGGTCGGGCTCCCCGGAACCGGCAAGACTCTGCTGGCACGGGCGGTAGCCGGGGAGGCCGGCGTGCCGTTCTTCAGCATCTCGGCGTCGGAGTTCATCGAGATGGTGGTCGGAGTGGGAGCATCCAGGGTACGCGACCTCTTCGCCAAGGCCCGGGAGGCGGCGCCGGCAATCATCTTCGTCGACGAGCTCGACGCCATCGGCCGCAGCCGGAGTGCCGGACCCAGCTTCGGTGGCCACGACGAGCGCGAGCAGACCCTCAACCAGATCCTGACCGAGATGGACGGCTTTGATTCGCGCGAGGGAGTCATAGTCCTGGCTGCGACCAACCGCGCCGATGTCCTCGACTCGGCGCTGCTTAGGCCCGGCCGCTTCGATCGCCGAGTTTCCGTGTTGCCGCCGGACAGGGTGGGTCGGGCGGCGATCCTGAAGATCCACACCAGAGGGGTGCCGTTGGGGGACGACATCGACCTTGACAAGCTCGCTTCCCAAACTCCGGGGCTGGTTGGCGCCGAGCTGCGCAACCTGGTGAACGAGGCGGCCCTGCTGGCAGCCAGGAAGGAACGGGCAGCAGTCACCATGAACGACTTCACCGAAGCCCTCGAAAAGGTCCTGCTCGGGGCGGCCAGGCGCATCGTGCTGTCCGAGGAAGATCGGCAGCGGACCGCCTACCACGAGAGTGGGCACGCCCTTCTTGGCCTTCTCATCCCCGCTGCCGATCCGGTACGCAGGGTGTCAATAGTGCCTCGAGGCCGAGCCTTGGGCGTCACAGTTCAATCGCCCGTGGACGACCGCCAAAACTACCCGGAGACCTACCTCAGGGCAAGGATCGTGGGGGCACTCGGGGGTCGGGCCGCGGAGAAACTGATCTACGACGTCGTGACCACCGGGGCGGAGAGCGACTTGCAGCAGGTGACTCAGATCGCCCGCCAGATGGTGGTCAGATGGGGAATGAGCCCCAAGGTGGGTCCGCTCAACCTCGCCGACGACGGCGAACAAGGGCAGATGATGATCTCCCAGCGCCCCTACAGTGAGACCACCGCGGAGGTCATCGACTCCGAAGTGCGGCGGATTGTGGAGGAGTGTTTCGAGGAGGCGCTTAGACTTCTTGACGCCAACAGAGAAAAGCTGGTGGCGTTGACTACCGCTCTGCTCCGTGAGGAGTCACTCAACGAGGAGGAGATCCTCCAAGTGACGGGGCTGATGCCCAAGCCGGTCTCTCTGGGGCCGCCGCCCCGCGATCTGAATGGGCGGCTGGCTGAGCCCCAGCCGAGCACCTCGCCGGTGCCCGCTGCCTGATTCTTCAGCGCTTCCAGGTAGGATCGGGGGGCTCGGCAGCGTCAATCTGAGGAGCTAGAGCCCTGGACACCGTGACCTTCATCCACTCCGCCGACTGGCAGCTGGGCATGTGGCGCGAGCAATTGAGCGACGAGGCTCAGGCTCGTTTCGCCTCGGCCCGTATCGAGGCGATCCGTCGTATTGGTGCGGTCGCCCTCGAAGTCGAAGCTGGATTCGTAGTCGTCGCGGGAGATGTCTTCGAGTCGAATCACCTGGACCGCAGTGTCATCAGGCGTTCTCTGGACGCGATGGGGGAGGCCCGAGTCCCAATCTACCTCCTTCCCGGAAACCACGATCCGCTCCAGCCCGGGGGTGTCTTCAACTCCAACCTGTTCCACGAGGGTTGCCCGGACAACGTCCACGTTTTCCGTGACACAGCTCCCGTTCACCCGGTTCCGGGGGTGGAACTGGTTGGGGTTCCGTGGCTGTCCAAGCGACCCGCCCACGATCCCGTTGGGGACCTGTGCGGTTCGTTGCAGCCGGTCCAAGGGTGGCGGGTGGTGGTAGCCCACGGAGCGGTGGACTTGGGGAGCCCAGACCCGGACAACCCAGAGCTCATCCGGGTTGGAATAGTTGAGCAGGCGATCCGAGAGGGAAGGCTCCATTACCTCGCGCTGGGGGACCGGCACTCCACCAAGGCGGTGGGCACCAGTGGCGCGATCTGGTACTCCGGAGCGCATGAACCGACGCGGTTCAGCGAGATCGATCCCGGGAACATCCTGGTGGTGGAGCTGGGGGAGGGAGGCCCCTCCGTGAGAACCCGCAGGGTGGGCTCGTGGTCGTTCAGAACGGCCGAGTTCACCGTTTCGGGGAGGGAGGATCTGTCCGCTGTGTTCAGCTGGCTGGACAGCCAACCGGCCAAGGAAAGGACGCTGGTCCGGTTGACTCTGGTGGGGACCATCTCAATTCAGGCCAGAGCAGAGCTGGACGCACGACTTGAGGAGGCCCGAGAGCTCTTCGGCGGGGTCCGACTGTCTTCCGACAGTGATCTCGCGGTGGCCCCAGACGATTCTGACTTCTCCGGTCTTGAGCTTTCGGGGTTTGCCTCCACGGCCGCAAACAATCTCAGACGCCGGGCGGAGGAGGGAGATTCAGCGGCCGCGGATGCCCTCTCCCTTCTCTTCCGCCTGGCAAGGTCGGCGCCGTGAGAGTGTTGCGTATTGCGATCTCCAGCTACCGCGGGGTACTCAGGGCCGCTGTGGACCTCGCTCCCATGGGAGTGACCGTGATCGAGGGTCCGAATGGCTCTGGGAAGAGCTCTTTGGCGGAGGCCTTGGCCACCGTGCTGACCGTCCAGGAAACCTCCAAAAGTCAATCGATTAAAGCGCTGCAGCCCGTCGGTAAGGACCAGGCCACCGACATTGAGGTGGAGGTTGAGACCGGAGAGTACCGTTTCATCCTCGCCAAGTCCTACAACAGACATCCGGCGGCAAGGCTTGATGTCATAACCCCTCATAGAGAGAGCCGCTCCGGCGGCGAGGCCCACGATCGGGCGGTCGAGATCCTGGACCAGACCGGGGTGGACCGTCACCTGATGCGGGCCCTCTGGGCGCGCCAGGGAGTCGAGATGGCACAGGTGCAGCTCCGCGAGTGCCCCTCCTTGGGGCGCGCCCTGGACGTCGCAGCGGGCTCAGTGCCGGCGGGTGAGGCGGAACAGACGGTGTTGGACGGTGCGCGACAGGAGTATGCGCGGTACTGGACCCCGGGCGGCGCTGAGGCCAAACGAATGGCCGAGCTGCGCAAAGCGGTCGAGAGCGCTCGGGTTGATGCCGAGGTGGCCCGGCTCAAGGAGCTGGAGCTGGAGGAGCAGGTCTCGCGCAGCGAGCGATCGTTCCGCGCCCTGATCGCGCTGCGTGAGCAGATCCAGGAGTTGCAGCTGGCCGCCGACTCGCACGCCCAGAGCCTAAAGGAGGTTGACCGCCTTACGGCTGACCTGGAGCTGAGCCGACAGCGCCTGGTAGCGGCAACTGCTGGAGCCACCCTGGCTCAGGACCGCCACCACGCGAGAGCAGCGCTCGTGGCTGCTCTCGAGGAGGCCAGCGGCCGACTCCACTCATCCCTGGATGCCTTGGAGCGGGCGCAGGCGCAGGAACACCCGCTGCAACAGAGGTACCAGCAGGCTGAGGATATGTTGCGGGTAGCTGTCGGCGGCTCGGATGAGGCGGCGGCACGGCTTCGGGCCAGAGCCGCTGACGAGGCGGTGCTTCATCAACAGCGGGAGCTGGTCGAGTTGCGGCAGCGCCTGCAGGCTGTGAGCTCGGCCGTTGAGCGCAGAGCGGCCGCCCAGGCGGTACTCGGGGCATCCAAGGTCTCTGAGGTCGGTCTTGAGGCGTTGCGGGAGCAGGACAGTCGGGTTCGAGAGGCCGCCGCCCGACTGGCCGCGGCTGGCGCCAAGGTTCGGTTCACGGCCACCCAAGCCGTGGTGATCGGGCAGGGAGAGGAGCTGATTGAGCTCTCCTCGGGGGAGGCACGCACCTTCACGATCGCCGACTCCATTGGGCACTTCAGGGTTGGCGACTTGGTGCAGGTGGAGGTTGAGCCGGGCAGCGGAGCAGCGAGCGAGCGGGAGCGGTACGAAATTCTTCTCGTCGAGCGCGACCAGACTCTCCATGCCCTGGAGGTGGCGGGCCTTCGGGAGGCGGTACTGCAGATGGGAGAACGACAACAGGCCCAGCGCGAGATGGAGGAGGCACTAGCTGCCCTGGATGCCAGCCTGGCCGGGCTGAGCACCGATGAGTTGCAGGAGCTGGCGGCGACCAAGGAGGCCGGGATTCGCCAGCAAGCGCTCTCCAGGAGTTGGGGTGAGGCTGCTCCGGAGACCCTAGAGGGTGCCCGCGAACTGGTGCTGAAGGCGGAGATGGAGGACGAGCGCGCCCGCGAGCTGCGGGCTCGAGCTCAGCAGCTCCTGGATGCCCTGAGGGGTCCTCTTCAGCAGATCCAGGTGAGCCTTCAAGCGGCCAGAACCGCGGTTGAACACTCTCAGAATGAGAGTGAGCGGTGCCAACTGGCCCTTGACCAAGCTCGGATGTTGGAGTCTGATAATGTACTCGCCGCTAGGGCTGAGCAGTGCCGGGAGGCCTCCATAGCCGCTGAGAATGAGTGCTCGCATCTGGCCGGTGAGCTGGAGAAGCTGCAGCCGCAGTTGGTCCGCGACCTGGCCGAGAATTCCACCCAGGCGATGCGCCGGCTGCAGGAGGACATCCGCCAGTCTGAGGGTGAGGGGATGCGTGCAGATGCCCAGGTTGAGGCGTTGGCCCCGATCGGCCTCTTCGATCAGCGGGAGGCCCGGGCCAGCGAGCTCCAGCGGCGAGCTGCGGCGCTGGCACACGAAGACCGGCTCGCTGCCGCAGCCCGCACTCTGCTTCAGAGCTTGGAGGAAGCGCGTTTGGAGGCTCAGCTAAGCTACCTCGCGCCGCTGCGCCACCAGATTGAGTCGCGAGGGAAGGTGGTGTTCGGGCCAGAGTTCCAAGTCGAGCTGGATGTGGAGAGCCTGCAGGTGGCCTCCTGTCAACTGGACGGCAGCTGGCTGGGGTGGGACAAGCTCTCAACCGGTACCCAGGAGCAGCTGGCGATCATCGTGAGACTCTCGGCCGCCTTCCTCGCCGCCCCCGGCGGAGGGGTGCCGCTGATCATTGACGACGCCTTGGGATACGCTGACGAAGAGCGATTGGAGCGTATGTGCATGGTCCTGGGGCGTGCCGGCAATGACGTCCAGGTGATCGTGCTCACCTGCATGCCGCGACGCTACCAGCAGGTCGGGGGAGCCAGGACTGTCCGGCTTGAAAAGGGCGTGGCGGACGCCCCCGAAGGGTCACGGTGAACTAGTACGTCCTTCCGATGAGGTAGCACAGGTGTCCTGTAGGCGACCGAGGGGCGCGCAAACAGATGGAATGAACAGCGGGCGGTAGCCAGCCTTGGACAGGGGCTGACATGTGGTCGCAGACGCTGCCTCGATCGTCGAGATCAGTCCGAAAGGAGCGAGTCTACTGCTCCGCGACAGCCTCTGTCGGGGTTGCTGACTCCGGGCGGGGGGTGGAGAGTCGCGCGGAATAGATCGAGCGGAGGTCCAAACGCCGTGAGATCAGAGTTGCCCCCACCACTGCGAGCACCATCGGGGCTGACAAGGTGACGTTGCGCGTGAGTTCTATAACCATGGCGAGTCCGGTCAAAGGGGCCTCGATGGCAGCCGCAAGGAGGGCTGCCGCCCCCAGCATCGCGTAGCTCGCGGTCATCGGCCCTGGCCAAATCATCAGCCAAACGTGGCCGGCCAGCGCCCCGAAGACGGCTCCGAAGCTCAGCGTGGGCGTGAAGAGACCGCCCGACGCACCGCTGCGTAGGCATGCCGAGGTTGCCACCGGCTTGAGGATGGTGAGGGCGAGGAGAGCTAGCAGACTGGCAGAGCCGGTAAATGCAAATTGGGCCAAGTCGACCCCGTTGCCCAGCAGCAGGGGGTAGGCAATGGCCACGAACCCGAGAGCTGTGAACACCAGCAGCGACTGGACCAGCAGGAGACGGCCCTTGGGTCGATGATCACTCGCCCAGGCGATCATCCGAACGTAACCCGCAGAGGCAACCCCCATGAATGGTCCCAGCAGGAGGGCGAACAGCATCAGGGACAAAGTCGGGCTCGCGAGTTTGGGCACGATGTAGACGGCCCGGTCGGGAAGGGTGAGCCACGAGACTGCGGTTGCAATCGCAGATGTGAGCAGAGCTGGGAGCAAGAGTGGAAGAGATAAGGTTCCGAGGTATATCTCCATCGCGAACAGGGCCCCGGCGAAAGGTACGTCGTAGACGGCGGCCAGCCCGGCTCCAGCTCCGCACGCTATCAGCAAGTTGAGCTGGTTGGAGGGCAGCCCGAATCGGTGCCCCAGGAAGTCTCCGGCGGCAGCGCCAGCCCGCTGCGGGGCAGCCTCTCGTCCAATCGAGCCACCCAGGGCGACTGTCACTTCCGACAGAACCCCGGTGACGAGGGTCCATCCCAGTGCGAGACGGCCGGTGTGCGACCAGACCACCTCGGTGGGCTCTCCGCCGTTCTCACCCGCCAATCGGTGTATCGCCCAAAGGCCCGCGCCCGTTACCAGGCCCCCGATTGCCAGCACCATCACCAAGCGCACATCACTGTGCTTGGAGGCGGCCGTGGAGTACTCACCTGACCGATAGCCGAAGGCTAGGTGTTGAACTGAGCGGAGTACGCCCATCATCAACATGGCGCCCAAGCCGGCCGCGACGCCGGTGAGCACGACCAGTACCCAGAAGCGGAGCGGAAGATCGGCCAGGCGGGGTGGGACATTGGCCTGTTCGAGCCCCCGCTGCTGCGAACTCATGGGGCGATTCTAGTAGCGGTCACCTTCTCCGAATGTCGTCTGGAACCTCCCGACGGAGAAGGCCTCTTAAACCGGACGAACGTGGAGCCAGGGAGTGGTGCAGCGCCCGGGCCGCTCCTTCCTAATTCTTGCCGGCAGCTTGTCTCAGTGCCCCCTCCAGCCCGCAGCTACGGTCGGACGGCCGCCGGGCAGGGGATGCTGAACTGCCGTCTCGGCCCTTGTCATCCCCCGTCAGAAGCAACCCCCCGCGCAAGCGGATGTGGCCCCCGTCTCTTGCCCAATATGAGAGCTAGGCAACGGGGTGTCCACAGGGAGCGATGCACTTCGCGGGCCAGACAGGGGGATTGCCGCAAAACGATGTCGTCCGCTCCGGAGCTCAATACCAGATTGCCATCCTTATGCCCTTCGAGTCTGTCTCCTCGGAATCGGATGGCAGGTGTCGGCCGCGTCCGTCGGCTATCCGGCCCGCGGTCCAGAGGCAGGCGAATGCGTCGAGGGCGTCTTCGACCAGGCTGGGATGGGCGGCCACCTCCTCGGGAAGACTCGGAAAGTAGAGAGAGAGTAGCTCCATCCGAAGTCGCCTGCCTTCGCCGGTGTGCTTGCTGGGCAGTGGGCGTTGCCCTGCCATCTCCAGAAAGGCGATCTCCGGGTGCCCCTCGAAAACCTCGCCTCCAGCCCAATGGTCCAGCGCTAGATCCACCTCTCGAATGCGAGGCAATATACCGAAGGTTTGCGCTGAGCAGCCTCGTCCGTCCAATCGGCGCCACCTGAGCGTGGCCTCAGATTGGGATCGGGCCTCGACCACCTCCCGAGGGGGGGCTGAGAAGACGGTCGAAGCCCGCCGCCCGAGGAGTAGGCGCGCATCCTTGTCGCACTCGCGTGGGCCTGACTCAGGTAGGCCGATCGGGATGTCGAGGACCGCGGTCGCGCAGCGCTGCTGGCCCAGAAGGTGGAAGAGATCCGCGGTGCTGGGAAGAAGCCGCAACTCCGGACGGCCCCTTCCGTAATCGGCCGCCACCATCCATGCCCCACCTCGACACCCGTCAGCTCCCACCAGCGCCGGCGTCTCAGCCGCGACATTCATCACTTGCCCATTGTGGAAGAACCAACCGGGCCGAGCGGCAGCCTGACCCCGACGCTCCTTTGGTCACCTTCGGCCCGTGACTCGCCATGGTCAGCCACCGGAGGTGGTGCTGACCGGGGCGACAAAATTGCTACGCATCGACCGGCCCCGATGCTGGCCGTCCAACGGTGGCGGGCGGGAGCTCGGTCTATCGCTTGACGGCTGCTTCCCGAGACGCGGTGTCCGCTGACCAGATCGAAATGCGTGCTCCACCCGCCATCTTGGCGACGTACATGGCCTCGTCCGCGCGACGGGCGACCTCGTCAATGTCCGAATCGGCGTCGCCGCAGGCGATGCCGATGCTGGCAGAGATAGAGGATCCCTGAACCGTGGCCCTACCGAGCCGGGTCAGCAGTCGGCGTGACACCCGGTGGGCGGTCTCAACACCGGCGTCCGCCAGAAATGCCAGGAACTCATCGCCACCGACTCTTGCCACGAGATCTCCGCGACGAACGACGAGCCTGGCCGCTTCACCGACGGCACGAAGTGCCTGGTCCCCGGCGGCATGTCCTTGGGTGTCGTTGATCTGCTTGAACCGGTCCAGGTCCAGCACAAGGCAGGCGAATCGGTGTCGGCCGCGCAGGCCCGGTACCTCGAGATCGAACCCCCTCCGATTCGCAAGGCCCGTCAGCGGATCGGTCGCGGCATTCTCCCGGGCCGTCCGGTGGGCCACAGCATTGGCCAGGGCGAGCTGAACGATTTGACCCAGAGCGGTGGCGCGCTCGAAGAGCTTGTCCGAGACCGGTTCATTCCTACCGACGACGGCCAGGACCCCACTGATCGAGCCATTGGTGGCTATAGGAACCCAGGCGCAATGGGTTACCTCCGCTGCTTTGACCACGGGTTGGAGCTCGGGCAGCAGTCTGCAGAGGTCGAGCTCAGCCCGCAGCGACGCACCGCTGCTCACCACCTTGGAACGGTAAGGGTCGTCGCCGACCGGCCACGAGTGGGTCACCGCGGGGCTCCCGTCTCCGCTGACTGTGAGGTGGGCGAGACCGCCCGCAATGTGCACGTAGCTGGCTCCGACCGGCGCCGGCCCAGTTGGGTTGAGCAGGTCATCCATCAGCGCGGTCACATGGGCGGGGTCGATCAGGGCGGTAAGCTGGCGTGCCGCCGAGGTGAGGGCATCGGCCTGCCGAGCTGACTCGGCTCCGTCGTCAATGGCTCGCCCCAGTCGGTCCCGCAGACCGTGGGTGGCGGTTGCGATCAAGAACGCGATGCCCGCCCAAACGACAACTTCCCAAGCCAGAACGGGCACAGGGTAGTGCCGGTTGGCCGAGAGTGCTATGAGAACGAGGATGGTCACCGCGGCGATCATCATGGAGTCGCGTCATGTCTGGTACAGCGATGTCCAGATCACAGGAAGCAACAGGACTGAGACTATTTCGATCTCGGTCCTCCCCACCGGGGCGACCTGGGCAGCGGTGGATAGGACGTAGAGCAGAGGTGGAAAGACTCTGGGCCACGGCGGAAGGCGCTCCCACGGTAGGGCCGTGGAGCAGCCGACTATCAGCAGCAGGATCGCACTTGGCGCGAGCCGATATCCGATCTGAACGGTCGGTGCCAGGAAGGCGCCGCGCCGGCCAGGGCGGCCACGACCACGAACGGCGCCGCTCTTCGCAGCACCAGTCGGGAGGTCAACGGGGCTGGCACATTCGGGGCCCTGGGCCGAGGCGAACTGATTCCCCCCTTGGACCCTGGGGCCTTGTCGACGCTAACCATCGGGTGGAATGCAGGTGGCTTTCAGATCAATTGGGATACGCATCTGGGTACGGAGCTGCGCCAGCGATGTACCGCTATGGAGTGGGATGGCTCAGTTTGAGTTCAGCCTGCCATGTCGGATGAGGGCCGCATTCGGCTGACGTACAACTGTTTGTATCCTTGTCCGGTGGCAGAGCCGGGATTCTGTGAGTGTTGGGCGCGATCCTACTTCTCGTTCCTCGAGGGCTGCAGCTCCCCGGAGGAGATGGTGGAACGAGCATCTGAGCTCGGGATGACCGCCGTGGGGCTGGTCGACCGGGGTGGCCTCTACGGTGCCGTGAGGCTGGTCAGGGCGGCTGAACGGGCTGGAATCGGTTCGATGGTGGGCGCGGAGCTGGACCTGAGGGCTGGCGGTCGTTTGGTTGTCATGGCACTAAACCGAGCCTCCTATCAACAGCTGTGCCGCGCGGTCAGCCGTGCCCAGCTGGCTGGAGTTAAGGGGGCTTCGCGGTTGACGCTGTCTGGTTTGGAGCCGGCCATGAATGATGCCGTGGGAGGGTCGGCGGCTTTCGAGTTGCGGGATGCGCTCATTCCGGACAGATTGAGAGAGCGACTGCGGCATGGGCTAGACCGGGAGTCCAGCGCTCTGCACTCCGTCGATCCGGGAGAGTTGGATCGCTGCACAGTTCTGGCCGGAGGACCCCATAGTCCCATCAGCCTGGCCCTGCTGCGCGGAGATCGGAAGGCCGCCGACCAGGCGGCACTGAGCCTATCCGCCGCCTTCCCCGGCGACCGGTTCCGCCTTTGCTTACAGCACCATCTGGAGCCTGGCGACAGCTGGCTTGCGGCCGAAACCGTGGCCTGTGCCGAGCGCACGGGGGTTGGGCTGGTGGTATCTGGATCCCCACGCTACGCTCGGCCTCAGGATGGACGCCTGCTGGATGTGCTGTCCGCCATTCGCCATGGCTGCACCTTGGAGGAGGCTGCGGCCCGGGGTTTGCTGACATCAAACCACGAACGCTGGATGCGGGGAGAGGGGGAGCTGAGGGAGCTGTTGCCGTATCCGAGGGCCTTTGCGGGATCGCGCGAGCTGGCGAGCCTAGCCGAGTTGCGGCTGGACTTTCGGAACAGTCGCTTCCCGGGCTTTAGGGTGCCAGATGGCGAGACCCCCGATGTCTATCTGGAGCAGCTGTGCCGGAAGGCACTTCCCAGCAAGTATCCATTCGTGTCCGCCGAGGTCGAGAAGCGGCTGCGGCATGAGCTTCAGGTCATCTCCCGTTGCCGGCTTGCGGAGTTCTTCCTGATCGTATTTGAGCTGATGGACTTCGCCCGCTCGGAGGGGATCCCAGCTCAGGGCAGGGGATCGGCGGCAGACAGCTTGGTCGCCTATCTGCTGCGGATCACCAGGGTCGATCCCATCGCCCACCACCTGTTGTTTGAGCGATTCCTGCATGAGGAGATGGAGGGGACTCCAGATATCGACATCGACATCTCCTCGGCTCACAGAGAGCGGCTGATACAGCACGTTTACGACACCTACGGGGAGTCCTGCACGGGGATGGTCTGCACCGTGATCACCTTCCGGCTCCGAATGGCGATCCGGCAGGTGGGCGCGGCATTCGGGATACCGCGGGCGTGGGTGGAACGACTTGGACGGGCGATTGAGCGAGGCGACCCCAACGACCGAAGGCCCCTCCTGGAGAGGGCTCTGGAGGTGGCTGGTCAGGATCCTGAGCAGATTTTGCGCTCCGTGCCCTGGCGACAGTTCGCCGAGATGGTGGAGCAGGTGGTCGGGGTCCCTCGTCACCTCTCCATTCACGTGGGAGGGATGCTGGTTACCGGTGAGCCGTTATGGGATATCGCCCCGCTTGAGAGGGCCTCGATGGATGGCAGGGTAGTGGTGCAGTTCGACAAGGACGACATAGAGGACCTGGGCCTCATCAAGATCGACCTGCTGGGGCTCCGAACCCTTTCAGTGGTGGAGGAAACCCTCTCGGAGCTGGAGCGGGTGAGCGGGGCCAGGCCGGATCTGGAGGGTCTCGATCTGGCAGATCCAGAGGTCTATGCGATGTGCGCCAGAGCGGACACCATCGGGGTCTTTCAGGTCGAGTCCCGTGCTCAGCAACAAACGTTGCCGCGTGCCGCCCCACGGGAGTTCAATGACCTGGTCGTGGCGGTGGCGATCATCAGACCCGGCCCGATTCAGGGGCATGCAGTTCATCCCTACCTGCGGCGTCGGCAGGGTAGGGAGCCGGTCAGCTACCTGCATCCGCTATTGGAGCCCATCCTGCGCGACACCTTGGGAGTCATTCTGTACCAAGAGCAGATCATGGAGATCGCGATGCAGGTGGCTGGCTTCACAGCCGGTCAGTCTGATCGCTTCCGGCGCGCCATGAATCGCCACCGTTCGCGGGTGGAGATGGCTTCGCTTGAGCAAGATTTCCTCCTTGGCTGCACTGAGAAGGGGGTTTCGGGTGCGGTGGCATCCAGATTGTTCGAGGCGGTCCGGGGATTTGCTGAGTTCGGGTTCTGTCGCAGCCATGCCGCCGCCTTTGCTCGCACCGCCTATGAGACCGCCTGGCTGAAGCTGCACCACCCGGCCGCCTTTCTGGTGGGGTTGTTGAATCATCAGCCGATGGGCTTTTACCACCCGTCGGTGCTGGTCCAGGATGCTCGACGGAACGGAGTTGTGGTGCTGCCGGTGGACGTCAACCAGAGCCGGCGGCGCTGTCGCCTGGAGGCCGAGGCGGTGCGGCTTGGGTTCAACTACGTGAAGGGGATCGGGGAGGAGCTGAGAACAAAGCTGGATCTGGAGCGACAGGAGGGTGAGTACTCATCGCCAGAGGACTTTTGGCAGCGCACTGGGGTGTCACCGAGAGTCCTCGAGTCGCTGGTCATGGTTGGCGCGTTCGACAGCTTTGGAGAGCCCAGACGGGAGCTTCTGTGGCGACTCAAGCCGGTGGAGGAGTCGGTTGCCACCACGCACAGGGGGAAGGAGAGAGGAGGGGCTATCCAGGGCGAGCTGATGTCCCTTCCAGCGGTGCCACCAGCACTTCCCGAGCTCTCCCAACGGGAGCGCGCGCAGGTCGACTACAGGGTGATGGAGATGACCACCGGACCCCATCCGGTTGAGCTGTTGCGGGGTGTGCTGGACGGCCTGGGGGTGGTGAGGTTGGCTCATGCGCGGTCTGCACCCGCAGGCAGCAGGCTGCTGGTGGCGGGCTTGGTGATCACCAGGCAGGCACCCCCATCGGCTCATGGGATGCGGTTCTTCACCGTGGCTGACGAAAGTGGTCATCTGGACCTGGTCTTCTCTCCTCAGGTCTATCGGGACAACCGTTCGCTGGCCAGTCATCAGTCATTGCTATTGGCTAAGGGAAGCCTCCGGTCAGCCGACGGAGTTGCCAGCTTGATGGTGGAGAGGCTCCTGCCCCTGCCCGCCTTTGTCGATGGGACCGAAGCGGGGAAGGTGATCCCCTGCGCCACATCTCACGACTACCACTGACTTCGCAAAGTGGTAGCTAAGCCACCCCTTTGGACCGAACCGACCGCCTGCCCATCCGCGATGCCAAGGTCCCGGCCGCTGCCACCATCACCATCCCATAGACTCCTCCGACAGCGCTTGAACGGGGATCGATGGCGACCGAAATCGCGATCGCCACACCGAACTCCCTGATCCCGATGGGGAAACCCACGGCGGTCGCCTCTCGGCGGCGCAGTCGCCAGATCCGACCCAGGCCGAATCCCACTGCCCCTCCCCCCGCTAGCAGGGCTAGGACCAAGGGCAGGATCGTCAGGATTGCAGTCGAGAGCAACACGGTCCTAGCGCTTGCCGTGCCCGCCAAAACGACCAGAACCAAACAGAAAGCGCTGAAGTCGAGAAATTGATGGCGCCACCGCGCCAGATGGGGGAGTCGGGTCCTGAGGAAGACCCCCACAATTAGCGGCAGCAAAACAGACAGGACAAGTTCCGTGGCCAGTGACCAGGGGTTCACCCGGCCTGCCGAGCCCAGCCCAACCGAGAGCCAGAATGGTGTGAGCCCGATCGAGAGCGCCAGAGAGCCCGCCATGCAGGCGGTAGCGATGGCGGTGTCTCCACCTGCGATAGTTGCCATGAGCCCGCTGGTGATCTCTGCGGGTGCGACGGCGCAGATCAGAATCCCCGTAGCCACCGTCGAGTTCGGAGCCACCAGGTGGAGCAAAAGGCCGAGCCCAGGCAGGAGAGTCCACTGGACCGCCAGGGTCAGAGCCACCAGATTCGCCCTTCGCGACGCCACCCGAATCTCTCCGGGCGTGAGGTTGAGGGCCACTCCCAAAACCTGGCCGCCCAGAAAGACCGGGACCAAGGGGTTGAGAACCGAGGTGGAGTCCGGGAGAAGCACTCCAACCACCGCCGCGACTACCACCCACGGCAGCAGGTTGTGCCGAATGGGCAGCATCAGTCTGGTCGGCTTGCAGGCAGCGCCGATGAGATTTGGCACCGCCCCAAAGTACCGGAGCGACCGGCTCCGGGCCCACCTCCTGCTCGAACCGCACGCAGTCAGCTGCCGAATCGGAGTGCCGGGAGGGTGCTACCTCGCGCGCCCGGCTGGCACCAAGGATTCGGGCACTCGACCGGTAGGCGAGAGGTCCGACGACGTTCCCCGACCCAGCCGTCGGAGCTGTCGCATCGCAGCTTCGAGGTCAGCGGCGGTGAATGCGGTGCGGTTGTGACGGTGCAGAATGAGCTTGAGGCTCGGACCGGTTCTGGCCTCTAGGGGCAGGACCATCATCGAGATCAGCTCCACACTGGCTCGCGCCTGAGGTCGAGCCGAGGCGGGCTGGGTCCAGACCAGCGGTACTCCGGTGGCGTCCACCCGGCGGCAGAGGTTCCGCGCCGCCGAGTCCAGGCGGTAGTCGCCCTCAGGCACCACCGCGACCGACTTCAGCTCAGCATCCAGAACCGCTGCTCGCTCCGCGCCGCTTACCCGACTGATCCGGGCAAGAAGTGGCTCGAGCCCCACCGGGCCGGGCAGCGAACGTCGGCGACGTCGGACCAGTTGGAGGCTCAGCGCGGCGTTGGCGGCCATGCCCACCAGGGCCCCTAGGATGCCGTCGATCACCAGCGGCAGGGAGGTGCCCAAAAGGCCTAGAAACACCAGAAGCTGAGCGCCGCCGGCGGTCAGCGCCGATGCCACGTATCGGCGCAGCAAGGGATAGCGCTCCCGGCGGGCATCCGCGAAGGTGAGGCGAAGGTTGAGGGTGAAGTTCCATGCCAGGGATGCCACGAAGGCCACGCCCCAAGCAGCGATGGCCGGCCACCGCAGCACCACTCCTCCCAACTCCAGCAGTCCCAAGAAGATGACCAGCCCGCTGGCCCCCACCACAGCAAACTTCCATCTGCGGGCGCTCCCCGGTACGTCTCGGACCAGGGACCAGAGGTGGCGGACGTAGAGCCAGCCCTGGGCAGCGCTCGCTTTGCTCTCGCCCGCGCCTCTCGCCTGGAACTGGAGAGGCACATCTACCACCTTCGCAGTTTCGGAGCAAACCAGTAGTTCCAATAGGATTTTGAACCCCACCGGGCGAAACTCCAACCCGGTGAGCAGGTCAGCGCGGCAAAGGAAGAACCCGGCAAGCGGATCGGTGCTGCTTCGAGCCTCAGCGAAGAGGGTCCGAGCCACCATAGTTGCTCCCCGAGAGACCAGTCGCCGGATGCCGCCGCTCAGCCCCTGGCGGCTGCCGCCCGTCATGTAGCGGCTGGCAACCACTACATCGGCTCCGGCCCGTTCTGCATTCAAGAGTTCGGGGATGGCCTCGGGCGGGTGCTGCAGGTCCCCATCCATCACGCACACCAGGCGCCCGTGAGCAAGGGATAGGCCCAGCACAACGGCGGTGCTCAACCCCCCGTCCCGGTGACCGGGGCGGCGGTGGACGAAGCGGACTCGACCATCCTTTGCCGCCGTGGCTCGTAGGAGGTGTGGGGTCTCATCGTCGCTGTCGTCGACGAACACGACCTCGAAGGAGATCTCGGCCAGGGACGTCCGGAGTCGCTGAAGCAGGAGAGGGACGTTGCCTGCCTCGTTTCGAGTGGGAACAACCACCGACAGCTCGATGGCAGGGGTTTGTGGACGGGACCGTCGACGCGGCATTGAGTGCAGTCTAGAGCCGGGCCGGCCCAGGGGCCTGACCCGTAACCGGATCGTTCATTCCGACCTCTGACTGGGCCACCTGGCCACCGCGAGGAGCGGATCGAAGCGCCCTGCTCCGAGGATTTCCGTGCCGCAAAGCAGGACCGGCACGCGCTCCCCGTAGGTTCGCCTCAGCACCGGGTCCTCGTCAACATCGAACTCCTGAAGCGTGAGCGCTCGGCTTGGCAGCAGCTCCGCAAGCTGCTCGCGGACGTTCTCACACAGGTGGCAGTGGCGTCTGCTCAGCAGCACAAGCCGTTCACCGGTCACCGGACACACCCCAGCTGTCCAAGGTGGATAGGTACCGTCTCTTCCACAACAGAAAGCAGCCTCCGCACAGAACCCAGCCAGCTCCGTCCAGCCAAACGCCTAACAGCGTGGACCTTGCCAGCTGACTTCCTGACAGCGCCAACATCGTGTACACCGGGATTCGAGCAGCGGCCAAAACCACCAGTGCCGTGATGACATCCAGCGCCAGCACTACCACCCGCCGCTCGCGCCGAAGGGCGCCGCGCAGCTTTGATGTTGAGACCTGCTCGAGCCGGGGAAGACCTATCGTCGGTTCCGGGCGGGCACTGGACAGTCGATACCAACCGATTAGGGCCAGGCCCCCCGCAAGCGCTGCCGGCACCAGAGCGGGCCAGGGCGCCCCCTGGCGCAGAAAATTTGCCCACCCCCCGAGCACCGCGCCGGACTCGTAGCGGGCTGTGAAATAGCTCTGGAGCCAAAACGACACCCCGGCCAACGCCAACCCAAGCGTCACCACCAGGCCCCAGAACAGCAGCAGCCAACGGTGGCTCCACAGCCTTGCCGCTCCGCTCCCCAGCGCTGCCAGCCAGGCGCTGCCACTGCGGGCGGACTTGCTCTTGGGGGTGGGCGTGCTGGCCATCGCCACCGAGTGTATTCCGGTTTGCCGATCCGTTCTATGGGCAAAGCCGCGGCTGCGGCTGAGCCATTGGCAGTACCGAAAATCAGCAGCCCGGAGGGCCCTGGAGTGCCGCTGCTAAAACTTCTTCCAGCGCTGCCGGGGTGGGATCGAACCCTTGCAATGTCCATGTCACCCCGGCGGTGCTCATCCGCTCGATCGTCGCCTTGATCCCGCGGGCGGAGTCGGCTTGGGAGAAGGGCCAGGTGATGACAAGGTCAAAGTCCGCCGCAGCGCCCCGGACTTCCAGCTCGCGGCGGATCTCGAGCAGCACCGGTGTTGCTGGGGGACGGAGCGCCACTGCCTGAGGGAAGATCGGGAAAAAGCCTTGGAGCTTGGCGGCGCGGTCGAGTGGCCGTCGCTTCGGCCAGCGGCCCGCAGCCCAGATCGGGACGGGGTTCTGGATCGGCCGCGGTAGAAAGGCGCTGCTGTCGACGCGGAGATCCCCGCCCTTCTGAACACTCCGCTCTCCAGCGAGCAGTTGCTGGAGGACTACCAGGGACTCATCCAGGCGTCGTCCTCTGGCCCTGGGCTCGACCACCTCTCCGAAGCTACTGAACTCAGACCACCCGTCGTCGCCGAGTCCAACCCCAACCACCAGCCGTCCCCGCGACATGAGGTCGAGAGTCGCGATCTGACGAGCCATGACCCAGGGCCGTCTCCGCGAAAGGGGGGTCACCATAGCGCCCAGGCGAAGCCGCTCGGTGGCGGACGCCATGCCCGCCATGGCGATCCAGGGATCGGCTATGGGGGTGCCGTCGCCTGCCAAGATGTGGTCCCAAAGGAAGATGCCGTCCCACCCGGACCTCTCGGCAGCGACCGCTACGGCCACCAGGCGCTCCGGATCTGCCAGGCCGAAAAACGGCGGTATGAACAGACCGAACTTCATGTCCGTAGTTTGCGGGATCTGCGAGAGTCGCGGTCGGCCCATTGCCGGCTTGCAGGCACCGGGTACTGGTCGGCGGGAAGCGCCCCCCTGGTGCCGCTTGAGGGCTCAGCCCGCCCGGTGGCCCCGGTGAGGCCCGGGTCGTCGTCTTAGAATCCAAGCCATGGGCCCGACCTCGGAGAGCGAGCGAAGCCCGCGGACGACCCTGCGGGTCGCCACATACAACATTCTGGCTGGAGGCGGGGATCGCTGGTCGGCGATCTCGGAGGTGCTTGCCGCCATTTCAGCCGATGTGGTCGCGGTCCAGGAGGTTGAGGACCCGGTTCCGCTGGCGGCTGTCGCCAGTGACCTGGGCTACCAAATGATATTCGGGGAGGCTCCGAAGTTTCGCCATCAAGCGGTCCTGTCGCGCTTGCCCGCTCTGGCCTGGGAGAACCACACGGATGCGGCAGCATGGCCACGAAACTCCCTGGAGGTTGAGTTCGAGCTACCGGGGTGCGTTGACTTTCCACGATTCCGCATCCACACGGTGCACCTCACCGCCGCCTTTCAACGGCGTGGTCGGGCCGAGCCAGACCGACTTCGGGAGCTGGTCGCCGTAAGGAGTCAGGCGGAACACGAGCCTACGTTACCCCATCTTGTCCTGGGAGACTTCAACTCCCTAGCTCCTGGGGACGGAATCCGAGCCACTGACTTTTTGGGGCAGCTCTCCCAGTGGCGGCGAACTGGCGTCCTAGAGCAGGTGGGAGCTATTGGCTCAGTCCCCTCAGGGGTGGCTGCCATGCGCTGGTGGAGAGACCGAGATGCAGAGCCTTCCGAGATCTCCGAGGTCGCCAGGGCCGGCATCCCCAGACTGCCCTGGCTGATTCACCCGCTCATCGAGCTGGTTCCAAGGGGTGACGCCACCGACGCTCTGGTTGGCGCGTTGCTACCGAGGGCGGCAGTCAGGAGCATGGTGGATGCGGGTTACGTCGACTGCCTGCGTCGCACCCACCCGCGCGCTGATGGGTTCACCTGTCCCACCTATCTGCCGGCGGTGCGAATCGACTACGTCTTCGCGACCTCGGATCTCGCTTCGCAGTTGGTCAACTGTGAGGTGGCAGCTAGGGCAGGCGCCCTAGGCGAGGTCGCCCGCCGGGCGAGCGATCACTTTCCTGTAGTGGCCGACTTCAAATTAAATGGCTAGGCAACTCCTGACACTAGTGGGTCAATGCCGTGAGGTCCGCGCTCCTTGGCAGGAAAGCCGCTCCCGGCACCACTAGAGGACACATCCCGCTCCACCGACCAACCCGGGTGACCGGCCTTGCGGCGGGCGAACCGGGAGCTGCCCGGAACTTGCCAACCCGTCCACTGCCGTAGTGAGTGCTCCCGCAGTTCGCCATTTCGCTGCCGGGCAGACCGGTCCTGGATCGGGGAGGGGACTGGATGGCAGTCGGCCTCCGGGCAGGTGGGTTGGGGCCTTCCTTCAGGTGTACCCCGACCTCAGAGGCCTTGCCACTGACCGGCCTGAGGGGCATCCGGTGGAAAGCTCCATATACTCGATGCAGTGACAGCGGAAGGATCGAAGGTGGTGGTGCCCGCGGCGCGCTATGCCCTTCTGGGTGGGTCGGGGACCGGAACCCAGGGTTCCCCTGAGGGCGATGGGCGGGTGGAGCTGGTGAGTCGGGATCAGGTCTATCCAACGGACTTTGGGAACACGCCTCCGGTGACCCACTTCCGCATTTCGGACGACGACGGGCGGCCTCGCTCGGTTCTGTTCGTCCGGCCCCATGACGTTACCCAGGCGACGGGTAGGGTGGCCCAGAGCCTCGCTCTATTCTGGCTTTTTCGGGAAGCTGGGGTCCGACGGATTGTGGCCGAGTCAGGGACGGCGAGCATCACCCAGCACTTCCACCCCAGGGACCTCATAATTCCTCACGATTTCCTGGATTTCACCCGTCAACATGGCGGGCAACTCGTGCCCGGCGCCGCGGTGTCCATGCGCGAGCCATTCTGTCCTGACATCCGGGAGGCCCTGTGGCAGCGATCCCGAAAGTTCGCGGCGGATAAGGCGACACGGGTGTTCAACCGGGCGGTCCACGCCACTGTGGAGGGCCCCCGGCTTGAGACCGCGGCCGAGGTCGCGGCGCTGGCGCGGTTGGGGGGCGACATCATCAGCCAAACGGTCACCCCCGACGTGTATCTCGCAAGGGAGATAGGGGCCTGCTTCGCGACCGTGCAGATGGTCCTGAATTATGCCGAAGGTGTCCGCCCGGAGTGGGACTTCGAGCTCCTTCGAGCGATCGTCCGGGAGGGTGCCGAGGAGCTGGGGGGTGTCGCCCTCGACGCATTGCTGGCCCTGCCCGACGAACCTGGCTGCAGGTGCGTCAGCTACCGCGAGCCGGCGGAGCGGGGCGAAGTGCCTACCGCGGTCGCTACGTGACCAACTCTTTCCTGCGGCGAAAGCCGAGGGAACAGTCGTCTCCGGACAGGCAACTGCCGACGGCGGGACGACCAGAGCCCGCGGCGATCCGATCAATGTTCACGGGAATTGCTCCTCGCTACGACCTGCTCAACTTGGTCCTCAGCCTTGGCCAGGATCGGCGGTGGCGCCGACGCGCAGCCCAGTTGACCAGATCCCAATCCGGCGACAGCGTGCTGGACGTCTGCTGTGGCACGGGGGCGCTATCGGCGCTCTTGCGCAGCCGAGTCGGAATCGAGGGCACGGTGGTGGGAATCGACCTGACGGAGACGATGATCAGCGCAGCCTGCGACAAGGTGACCGGGGTCCAGTTTCAGGTCGGGGACGCCTGCCACCTTCCTTTTGAGGACCGGTCCTTCGATGCCGCGACGATGGCCTTCGGTCTGCGCAACATCGCCCAGCCCCAGCTGGCCTTGGGTGAGATGCTCCGAATCCTGAGGCCCGGAGCCAGAGCTGTAATTCTCGAGTTCAGCACCGTAGCTCGCCCAATTCGACCGCTATACCGCCTCTATAACCGACTCGTTATCCCACTCGTCGCCCGGGCACTCCTGGGCAGGGCCGGCGCCTACCAGTACCTAACCGATTCGATTGAGGCTTTTCCGCCGCCGCTGGTGGTGTCCCGCTGGGTCCGTGATGCTGGATTCGAGCGGGTCAGGTACCAGAGGATGAGTTTTGGGATAGTGGCGATTCACGTGGCAACAAAGCCCAAGGGATGAGTCCGGCGGCGGAGGCTCACTGCGAAGGCGAGGGCGTGGGGCTTGGAGGGCCGACACTTCCGACTCAGTTAGAGTGGCGCAGGCAGTGTTGGGGAACGGGTATGCGGTGGCAATGGGAGGCGGAACCAGGATGATTCGCACCTTGATCCTGGCGGACGCCCCCAAGGTGGAGGTGATGGGCCCCTGGTTGAGCTATCTCTCTAGGACCGGGGCGGTGGCGGTCGAGGTCACCTCCGACCGCCGTTGCCTGACCCGTCTGGATGCATACGACGTCGTGGTGGCTCACGCTTCGGAGGCCGAGCTGTCCCCAGAGGAGGAGGAGTGCCTCTGCAACTTTGTCGCCGGGGGAGGTGGCTTTGTTGGCTTGCACTGCACCAGTGTCAGATGGACTGGCACCGGGTACAGGGCGATGGTGGGGGCCGCTGCGGGGGAGAAGATGGTCCGGGGTGAGTTGGTTGCCGAGCCCCTGGATGGGGAGCACGACACCACCAGAAGAATGGCCGGCCCGGTGACGGTCGAGGACTCGTGCTACCCGCAGCCGCGTCTACCCCCAGATGCGACTGAGCTCATGAGCACCACCTGGAGGTCCCATCCGCGCTCCGTAGCTTATTCGCGTCCGTTCGGCAAGGGGCGTGTCTTCTACTGTGGCCTCGGCGAGGCTCCCCAGTTTTGGCGGCACCCCGAGTTGCAGGCCTTCCTATATCGCGGGCTATGTCATGCGGCAGGGCGGACGGAGCAGAGTTCCCTGGGGGTTGGGCTGCTCGGTTTCGGTGCGATCGGCCCCGAGCACACCCGGGCGATCGCCCAAGTGGCCGGGCTGAAATTGATCGGGATCTGTGATCGCAGTGAGGCCAGGCGCCAAGCGGCTGCCGCCGAGTCTCCCGGCGCCGAGTCCCTAAGGGAGATTGAAGAACTCCTGGCACTTCCTGGGATCGATGTCGTGGTCATCTCCACTCCGCCCAACACCCACGGACCACTGGGGCTTAGGGTGCTGGAGGCGGGCAAGCACCTCGTGGTGGAGAAGCCATTCTGTCTCTCGGGTGCGGAGGCTGACCGTATGTTGGCGGCGGCCGGGCGGGCCGGTACCACTCTCACCGTCTACCAGAATCGGCGCTGGGATCCGGACTATCTGGCGCTGCGACGGCTCGTGAGCGAGGGTGCCATTGGCGACATCTTCCATGTTGAGTCCTTCGTCGGGGGCTTCGATCACCCCTGCCATTTCTGGCATTCCGACTCAGCTGTGAGCGGCGGGGTCATCTACGACTGGGGCTCCCACTATCTTGACTGGATTTTGGAACTGATCCCCTCGACTGTCGTCCGGGTGTCTGCGAGCCGTCAGAACCGGGTTTGGCATGACGTCACCAACGACGATCATTTCGATTTGCGATTGACCTTCGCTGATGGTGCTGAGGCTCAGTTCATACACTCCGACATTGCTGCGGCCCGCAAGCCCAAGTGGTACATCCTGGGCACCCGGGGCGCGGTGGTCGGGAATTGGAGAGAGGCCACCATTCCGACGCGGGGTCCGAACGGGGTTCTTGAGGAGCGGGTGCCGGTAGCCGATCTGCAGTGCGAGCTCCACCTGTTGCGCCCGGCCGGACACGGACAGAGTCACGACGAGCGGATCGTGCTGCCCACGCCTCCTCCCGAGGCCTTCTACCGCAACCTCGCCGGCCATCTTCTCGCCAACGAACCGCTCGCTGTCGTTCCAGAGTCCGCTCGCCGCAACATCGCAGTCATGGAGGCGGCGACAGCGTCGGCCTCCTCGGGCAGGCCGGTGGAGGTGGAGGTTTGAGCCAGGACGCTCTGCGCTGGGGGATCCTGGGTGCGGCCAGAATCGCCCGTCAGGCCCTGATTCCTGCAATCCGAGCGGCCGGGGACGAGGTCGCGGTGCTGGGCAGTCGAGAGCTGTCGAGGGGAGTATCGATGGCGGCCGACTTGGCGATTCCGGAGGTGGTCGAGGGGTACCAGCCGGTCCTGGAGAGGGCGTTGGACTGTGTCTACATAGCCCTGCCAAACGCCCTACATTGGGAGTGGACGGTGGCGGCGCTGGGCCAAGGGCTGCATGTACTGTGCGAGAAGCCGCTGGCGATGACCGCCAGTCAAGCTTCCGAGATGGCAGCCACAGCGCGCAGACAGCGGCTGGTGCTGGCGGAGGCGGTGATGTACCGATACCATCCTCGCTGGGCACGGTTCCTCTCGATTCTTGAGAGCGGCTCGTTGGGTCAGCTGCGACAGCTCTCGGGTACTTTCGCGTTCACTCTTCGCCAGCCCCCGGACATAAGGTGGGACCCCGCGCTTGGTGGCGGTGCACTCTTTGACGTCGGGACGTACTTGGTAAACGCTGCCCGCTGGATCAATCGACGGGAGCCGGATCGGGTATCGGCGGTCGGGATCTTCCGCCAAGGTGTCGACGAGACCGTCAACCTGGTTTTGAATTTCCCGGATTCTGGGCAGTCTGGGCCGAGCATGGCCGCCCTCAGCTGTGGATTCGCATCTGCAGAGTCCCAGTGGCTTCGGGTCGATGGGACCAGGGGATGGGCGACCCTGGAGCGACCTTTCACCGCCTGGCATGGCGACTCGCTTCCGATCATCTGTGACATGGGCTCGGGTCGCGTTGAGGAGATCCCTTGCCCAGCCGCGGATCCCTACGAGGCCATGGTTCGAGCCTTCGGGAGAGCGGTGCGAGACGGGGGGTCAACGGCGACCGGGGCGGATGACGGCGCGGCCAATCTAGCAGTCTTAGACGCCTGTTTCAGAAGCCTCAACACGGGCCAGGTGGAGTCAGTCCTCAGCCTCGCAGGATGATTCGGCAGCTTGACCGCAGCATCACCAAGGTCACTAGGCCGGGCGAGGATTCGCGTGAGCTCAGCTCCCGGACGCAGCCGCTGATCAGCCGCGGCCGCCCGGAAGTCATGGGCCAAGAGACCTGAACCCGGCTGCCTGGGGGCGCCATGGTGACGGTGGCCGAGAGTCTGCTGGTTGAGGGCTGGTACGACATTGAGGTCAACCGACCTGGCGAACTGCGCACGAACGGCTGGGAGAGAACCCGCAACCAGGCGGAATGGATCGGACCCCCGTTCTGCCTTACTCCCCAGCTCTGGGAGTCGTCCCACTCCCACCATGCCCAACCGGCGAGGTGGGAGTTGGCGAGGGCGAGCTCATCTTCTGCCCACTTTGAGGCCAAGGGCTGGGTGCGTTCGATTCCCATCTCTCCAACCCAGTAGGGCGCAGGCAGCTGCTGCGCCTCGCCCAGCGCCTGGGTCCACTCACTTTCAAGGGGCGCGGCGCTACCGGTGAACGGGCTTCCCAGGATGCTGCCGGCATACAGGTGGGTGGAGAAAACTAGGTCCGCGGCTCGAAGTGGAGTGACAGCGGTCGGGTATTCTCCGAACAGGTCCCCTTCGACGATGAACAGGTGATTGGGGTCAACCGCCGACACAGCCTTGATCCCCTCGGCGTAGAAGGGCCACAGCAGTCGGGTGGCGAAGATCCCTGGAGGGATCGGGAGTGGATGCGGCTCGTTGTAGAGATCGTACCCGGCGACGTTGGAGTCGCCGCGGAAGCGGCGGGCGACGAACGTCCACGCCTGCCAGTACAGCTTCTGCCAGTTGGGATAGAGCCAGAAGTAGGCGAGCGCGGCGTTGACCGCTGGGGAAAGGTGGCGCTGCCATGCGGCTGAGATTCCAGGCAGGTGGAGGTTGGGTACCCCTGGCACATTGAGCCAGGCCGGGGCGCCGCTGCCTCCAAATCCAACGCCGAAGTCCTCCGTGTGCATATCCAGGACCGCATACAGGTGGTGGGCGCTGCAAACAGCGACCATGTCCGCGATCTGGTTCAGGTAGCCCGTGCTGAAGTGGCCGGGCTGCGGTTCCAGCAGCGACCACGAGATTGGAATTCGGACAACGTCGAAGCCTTCCTCCTCCATGAGTTGGGCGTCACCTGCCGACAGCGGCGGCGGCAGGGGTTTGGACCCTGTCTCCAGCAACGCGTCGTCGTTGAAGCCGCGGAGAATCACTCTCTGACCCTGAGAGTTGGTGATGAGCCCGGATCGGACCTCCAACCAGGGCAGCCCGGCCGGCGCAGGACGGTGAGGGATCACGGCGACAGCCAGCGCCCTGGTCGGAAGCACGACCAATGCCGCCACCCCCAGAATGGTCGCCACCAGACACGCGGGGGCCGCCAGTCGCCCGCCGCGCTCTATCCGAGCGGGCAGTTTCCGCCGTGCCATTCACGGCTCAAGACGGAGTCTCCCCCCAGAGGCTCTGCGCATCCGACGCAGTTAGCCTTGGTTGGAAATGTCACTCTGAACCCACTCCTGTATGCGGGGCGCCATGGAAGGCTATCACGCCCTCCAGGAACCGGCCCGTGTGGGCATCTACCACCACCAAGTAAAGGTCGATATGTCCAGGTGCGGGCAGATTCCCAGCGAGGTCAGGATTGGCCCTAAGCAGTACCACCCAGCACAGCCGGGTCCGGCCGCCCAGTTCTCTGCCTGCCGCGGACACCTGCGCCAACAACACTTGCTGGACCGTGTCCTGGCCCCCCTGCCTTTGCGCTACCGCTGCGGCCTGTCTCTGAGACACAGCCGGAGCGCCGGCTGGCTGGTTGAGCGTCAACCCAGTTCCCTGCAGCAGAGAGACCGTGTTGGGGAGGAGTCCCAGCCCGTTGGGCTGCGGGGCCTGCGCTGTCGCCATGAGTGAGAGTACCGCCACCAGCACGACAGCGAGCGCGAAGAGAGCGCCAGCTGCCACCGGGTACGCTTGCTTTGAGGGGCGCTGGGCTGACATATTGCCCCCACATGATCGCGAATGGGGGCTGGCGCAGGCCACCGCCAACTCGACTTTGGTTTCGAGCCCGGTCGGCTGCGGTAGGGTAGGTGTAGCGGGCGGGCCGCGTCACCGCAGCCCCCGACTGTCTAAAACGGAGGTTTCTAGAGTTCATGGCCAAGACCGTTGGAATCGACCTGGGTACCACCAACTCGGTGGTCGCTGTTATGGAGGCCGGGGAGCCGGTAGTTATTCCCAACACCGAAGGCGGGCGAACCACTCCTTCCGTGGTGGCGTTCTCCAAAGGGGGCGAGCGCCTGGTGGGCCAGTTGGCTCGTCGCCAAGCCGCTGTCAACCCTGAAAACACCGTCTACTCGATCAAGCGCTTCATGGGGAGGCTCTTCAATGAGGTCGAGGGCGAGCGCAAGATTGTTCCCTATCAGGTGGTGTCCGGAAAGGATGGACGCGCCGAGGTAGCGGTTGAAGGCACAAACTACACCCCAGAGCAGATCTCAGCCATGATCCTGCAGAAGCTCAAGGCGGATGCCGAGGCCTACCTGGGGGAGAAGGTGACGGATGCTGTGATCACAGTGCCCGCCTACTTCAATGATGCCCAGCGCCAGGCGACCAAAAATGCCGGTCAGATCGCTGGCCTCAATGTACTGCGAATCATTAATGAGCCGACGGCGGCTGCTTTGGCCTATGGCCTTGATCGCAAGGAGTCGGAGAAGATTCTGGTCTTCGACCTCGGCGGCGGCACATTCGATGTCTCAATTCTGGAGGTTGGGGAAGGGGTATTTGAGGTCAAGTCGACCAACGGCGACACCCACCTGGGGGGTGATGACTATGACCGCCGCATCGTCGACTGGATGGCGGAGGAGTTCAAGCGGGATCAGGGGATTGACCTAAAGTCCGATCGCCAGGCGCTGCAGCGGCTTACCGAGGCGGCGGAGAAGGCCAAGATTGAGCTCTCCCAACTGGTGGAGACGCAGATCAATCTTCCCTTCGTGACAGCTGACCAGAATGGCCCCAAACACCTTGACTTGAAATTGTCGAGAGCTAAGTTTGAGCAGCTGACAGCAGATCTCACGGACCGGTGCAAGGGACCCTTCGAAAATGCCTTGAAGGACGCCCACATGAAGATCGAGGAGCTCGACGAGGTCATCCTCGTTGGCGGTTCGACCAGGATGCCGGTGATCCAAGAGCTGGTCAAGGGGATGACCGGTAAGGACGCTCACCGTGGGGTGAACCCCGATGAGGTGGTCGCCGTTGGAGCCGCCATCCAGGCCGGTGTCCTGAAGGGCGAAGTCAAGGACGTCCTGCTGCTGGATGTGACCCCGCTATCGCTTGGAATCATGACCGAAGGCGAAGTTAACACCAAGCTGATCGAGCGCAATAGTACGATCCCCACCAGCAAGAGCCAGGTCTTCTCGACGGCCGCTGATAATCAGTCATCGGTTGAGATCGTGGTCCTTCAGGGTGAAAGGCCCATGGCCCGTGACAACCGAACTTTGGGGAGGTTCATGCTGGACGGGATCCCCCCGGCACCACGAGGTCTGCCTCAGATTGAGGTGACCTTCGACATCGACGCCAACGGCATCCTCAATGTGACGGCGAAGGACCGGGGCACTGGCCGAGTTCAGAAGGTGACCATCACCGGATCCACGACCCTCCAGAAGGAGGAGGTGGAGCGGATGGTGAAGGAGGCCGAAGCCAATGCCGAGGATGACCGACACAAGGCCGAGGACGTGGCGCTGCGCAATCGCTGCGACTCGTTGGTCTACAACTCCGAGAAGACCATCAGAGAGCACGGCGACAAGGTGCCTGCCGAACTGAGAGATGAGATCAACCAGAAGATCGAGGCGCTGAAGACCGCTGTGGCGGCCCAGAACAGCGTCGACATGCAGAGCCGCGAGCGCGAGTTGTCCGAGGCCATCCAGAAGGTGGGCGAGGCTGTCTACGCCAACGCTGCTCCGAGCGACCAACCGTCTGAGGCACAACCCGGGGAGGACATCCCACCAGCGGCGGGATCCACCGAAGGGACCGCTGGGGCCGACGGCGATGTCGTCGATGCCGAATTCAAGGAAGTGTGAGTAGAGGCAGGGCGGCCGCCCGGCTTGGAGCCGGCGCAGCCGCCCTGGCCGCTTTCGGCTCCATCTCCTTGGTGCTGTGGGTTCGGCGCCGCCTGCCCGTCGGCCCGTCGGAGCAGCAGGTGGAATCCCTAATCGACCTCCGAATTGGTCGGTTCGGGGTGCAGTCACGGCATCTGTACGTGGGGACATCTCAGGGGCGGATTCACCTTCTGGTGGCTGGCGACGGGGACCGCACGGTCATGCTCCTGCCCGGCCTGGGCGCCAGCGCTGGCAGCTATCCGGGCCTGATCGCCAACCTAGCCAGGACATGCCGCGTGATCGCACTCGACCTGCCCGGCACGGGACTCAGCGATCCGATTCAGTTTGCGGGACATCCTCGGGCGGCCTGGACCGAGCTCATACGAGAGGTCGCTGACCAGCTGGGACTCGCGACTTTCCACCTGTGCGGCCATTCTCTTGGTGGGCTCGCTGCCGGGGCTTTCGCCGTCGACAGCCCCAAACGCGTCTCGAGTTTGGTGCTGCTGGCCCCGGTCGGACTGGCCGCTAATCCTCCACCGATCTGGCGTGCGGCGTTATTGCCCGGGCTGGCTGATGTGATGTTCAGCCTGGACCTGCTGCTGATGGGATGGCAGAGCGCGCGCGGTGCCGCTGACGTTCGGGGCCTCGCCCGAGGGCCGGTAGAGGTGGGGCCGGATTCTGACGGGTATCGGTTTATGGTTACCAGCCGGTTCACAACCGGCTTTGACCTGCTTGCTTTCAGACGCCTTCTTGAGCCGTCTGGGTTCCGCGCCGATTCGCTCCTGCTTCCGGCACTGGGTCTACTTTCGGGGCGAGTGATGGTGGTCTTTGGGGACCACGATGTCAAGGTACCGCTCGCTCCAGCACAACGTCAGTTACAGAACTATCCCGGGGTGGAGCTGCGGGTTGTGTCCGGCTGGAACCATCTTTTCCCCTTCGTAAGGCCGTTTGAAACCGCAGAGCTGATGGATGGATGGTTTGGCGATCGCGAGCATCGCGGTCGGTCTCATACCTGAATCGGGTAGCGGGAGAGCATTCTCTCCAGCCCTTGAGCACTACCTTGGCCGCTGAGGGTGGGTCGTCCGGTTCGAACTCGAGTCGCTGGGGACGAGAACGCGCAGGCTGCCAACGCCTTCATGGTCGCCAGTTTGCGAGAATTTGGACCGGTTTGGGGCGTGGATCGGGGGTTTGACGAAGTCCGCAAAGGTGGGCCTTGGGGTTGGCTTGGGCGCTGGTGCCCTGGTCTCAGCCGGTTACGCGTCGGCGGTTGGCCCGGCTGGCCGTCCCGCGAGTCCATTGCATCGGACGCTGAGATTGCGGACACCGTAGATGGCTGGTTGGGTCGTCTGGGAGTGGTGGGCGTGCATCACTTCACAGGGACCGAGGTTGGACGCGTTCATGCTCTCGAAGTCGGCGAAGGGTCGCACCCTTTGGTGCTTCTGCACGGAGGCGGAGCCAGGTGGGTGAGTACGCCTCCCCGGTCGCCAAGCTTTCAACCAATAACCGGGTAATAGCCGGCGACCGCCTCGGCACCGGCCTCAGCGACCCAATCAGCTTCAGGGGACACCCCAGGTCCGCATGGAATCGGTCCGTGAGAGCGGTCATCGAGGCGCTGGGGATCGGCACTTTTAGTCAAGTCCCGCGGAGTGGTGTAAAAGTGAATAGCTCTTGGGGTGATGGACATCAGGCAGCCAGCCCAGCGGTGA
>DAHVDN010000239.1 GCA_027313505.1 Candidatus Dormiibacterota bacterium | reverse complement strand
GATGTCGAAGAAGTAGCGGTAGCTGTGGAACAGTCCCCTGAGGTATCCATCGTCACGCCAGTCCCGATAGTTCTGGGGCGTTTGCACGAAGCCCACCTCGGGGTCCGCGAAATAGGGGACGGTGGCGCTGAGGAACCCCGGCTGCACAACATAGTCGGCGTCGACGATCGCGATCACCTCGACCTCGGAAGGAAGTCGGCGCGTGGCCTCGTTGAGGGCGCCTGCCTTGAATCCCGGCCAAGGGTCCAGGTGCAGGAACTGGAAGCGGTCTCCCAGCCTCGCGCAGAGATCCTGGACCGGCATCCAAACCGCCGGGTCCTTGGTGTTGTTGTCCACCACCTGGACTACGTACTTCGGGTAGTCGAGGTTGGCCAGCGCCATCAGCGTCTCGCGCACGAGCTCGAAGGGTTCGTTGTACATCGGCACCTGGACCACGACCCAGGGCTGATCGCCACCTGGGGCGGGCGGAGCCGGGGTCGCGTCCGGGCGGCGGCGCCCCAGCACATCGAGGATCTCGAACAGGTAGGAGGTGGCCAAAGACACGGCGGCCAGCTCCCCC
>DAHVDN010000238.1 GCA_027313505.1 Candidatus Dormiibacterota bacterium | reverse complement strand
CGATAGGGGGCCAGGGTGGAAGAGAATATACGGAGAAAAACGGCGAAAGCAGCGACCTTGGTCGCCACCGACATGAACGTCGTAACCAGGGCCGGGGACCCCTGATAGACGTCCGGTGTCCACCAGTGGAAGGGAGCCGCCGAGACCTTGAAAGACAGGCCCACGGCCAGGAGAGCAACTCCTGCCAAGAGCATCGGGTCGACCTGTTGCGAGATCGCAGTGTTGGTCACCACACGGTGAATCGCGACCAACCCAGTGTGCCCGGTCTCACCGTAGATGAGGGCCATGCCGTATAGGAGAAACCCGGAAGCGAAGCCGCCGAGCAGGAGGTACTTCATCGCCGCCTCCTGGGGCAGCGGCTCGTCCCTGGCGAAACCCGCCAGGACGTACAAAGGGATCGATAGCAACTCTATGCCGAGGAAAACGACTATCAGATTCAGAGCCCCGTCGAGGACCAGCATGCCCGCAACCGACGCCAGCAGGAGGATGTAGAACTCACCCTCCTCCATCCCCCTTCGGCGCAAGTATCCCGGGCTCAGGATGACCACCGCCAGGGTCGTC
>DAHVDN010000237.1 GCA_027313505.1 Candidatus Dormiibacterota bacterium | reverse complement strand
GCTGACGCGCGACCCTCCCCGCGCCTGCTTCACGCCCTCAGAGCCGGGCCCGGCGCCGGTTCCAGCGCGGTCAAGCCCGATTTCAGAGCCGCCGAGGCGGCCCGGGGAGCAACCTTGCAACTCCCCTTGCAACAACCCTGGTGGGGTTGTTGCAAGGTTCTGTTTAGGCCTCATGCTCATTTCGGTTTCATCCCGGATCGGCCCTCGGGGACCGGGGCTTGTACACGCCACTACCGGTTTTCTGTACATGGCTTAGGCTGATCTCAGGATGAGATCACGCCGGCACTGGCCGGGACTGGAACTCGGTAATTTTGCCGACCCTCATTTCAGCGCTCGGCACACGGCTCAGGTCGCGGACAGGCCAACCTGGACGAGACGCCTTACCTCGTCTAGATAGTCACTGCTGATCGCCCCCGATAGGGCGTGGCAGTAGACGACCAGGCGACCATCGGCCGCGTCGTGCCAGAGCCACTTGCCCGCGACAGCCTCCCTCTCGATCTCCACGGGACGGCACAAGTACGCCTCGAATAGGCGCTTGTCCGCCGGCATCCAGTCCCGGTGGTC
>DAHVDN010000236.1 GCA_027313505.1 Candidatus Dormiibacterota bacterium | reverse complement strand
ACCAGGGAGTCTCCCCTAGACCCGCTGGATCTGCGGCTTCAGATCCCGGCTCTCTCGCTCGAGCTCCCGGATTGGCGCCCGCTCCGTAGTCGTCACCACCTCAGATCACAAGCCCCTGTCCGCCTGGGAGCGACGCACCCACCTCCGCAGAGTCTTCTTGTTCACCCCAACTTCGCCGGGATGGACCCCAATCGCTGCCCGCTCCCGCAGCCACTGCGGGTACCTGGTCTTGCTTCTCATATCGCCATCCTCTCAACAAATGGAGTCTCCAGCTTTGCCGGGGCGGGTCACGGGATCCGCCAGAGCCATTTCCGTGCTTTCTGGCGCTGACGGGGCGAGGGTGGCGGGGATGAGTGGGCCGGTGATGGGAAAGCCTATTACTTGACCATGTCGCCCGGAGGGACTAATATTTAGCCCCATGAAGGACCACACGTCCCGGGTGCGCTTGCCGCCGGACGCGCCCGGACCACTTGTCGAGCAACTCATGCAAATCCAGCCGAAGCTACAGCGCGTACTCGAAACTTCGATGCCGCCCGCTCTTCGGGAGCGGCTAGGCTCGGTCACCG
>DAHVDN010000235.1 GCA_027313505.1 Candidatus Dormiibacterota bacterium | reverse complement strand
CCGACCTTGGTGTACTGGTGGAGGAACGAAAGGTCGAACCTCGCACACTAAGCTTCTCCCTACTCGAGCAGCGCTTCTCGGAGATCATCTCGTAGGACGCGGAAGTGCGCCGGATCCTGATGCGGCTTGCAGATCTGGACTACGCGCCGGAGGTACGCAAGGCGGAGCGGGCCTTCTGGCGACCGTGGTGCCAACGCCATGCGAAACCGGGTCCACCCCTGAGAAGGGAGTGATGGAGTAGAAGACGCCCATTTTGGCCCGCCAGCCCCAAAGCACCCTCCACGCTGTCGAACTCGGGCTGGAGGAAGTCGAAAGCTTCCTGGGCCGGCCCAAGTACAACCGCGGGAGTGAGTTCCGCGGCTACCGCAATGGATCTCTCCCGGAGCAGACCATGGCCACTGGGATGGGGTCGGTGGCGATCCGCCAGCCTCGGGTCAGTGACGTCCCAGTACAGCCCTACCAGGACGCGACCTACGGTTGCCGCCCTACACTTTAGTTCGTGGTGGTATGGCGGCTGCTCCGGCTGATCGGCTACACGGTCTTCAGTGCCGGAGTCGGCGGAGCGCTAACCGA
>DAHVDN010000234.1 GCA_027313505.1 Candidatus Dormiibacterota bacterium | reverse complement strand
CTGTGTGCAGGCTTGTCAAGGGGCGGCCGGGGGTCGCGGTGAAGGAGGCGGACACGACGGCACGGTAGGGAGCTGACCCATCGAGGCGGGGGGCGATGCGCCCTCGGTGATGGAAAACCTATTGGCCCGCAGGACCACTAGGGTCCGGGGAGATGCGGTGATGCTGGCACTGCCGTCGGTGGGCGTGGCCTGTATACGGCCCCAGGTGCTAGCGCGTGCCAACAGGGTTAGGGCAGCAGGTGAGGCAAATTTGGTCAGGTCTGAGATCAAAAACTGGTGCCGAGGGGCGGGATCGAACCGCCGACACCGGGTTTTTCAGACCCAAATGGGGGGGTCCACCGGGGTCTCCTGGGGTCGCTAGCGAGTTCACAAAGCGGGGTTGCAGTCCACGGGCGTCTCCCAGTGTCCAGCCGGGTTGGATCAATGGTTGGATCAAATAGCGATCGACGGCCTCCCTTCGTGGCCGAGGCGGGCTGCACGGCGCTGACCCGCATAGCCGTCAAGAACGAGGTCGAGAAGACCTGAGCACTACCTACAACGCCTTGACCGGCCGTAGGAAGGGCAGACGCCCGT
>DAHVDN010000233.1 GCA_027313505.1 Candidatus Dormiibacterota bacterium | reverse complement strand
GGTGGCGTCGACTCTGACGACGAGCCGGAGGTTGCATCGACGAGCGAGCGCTGCCACACCAAGGTCATGGCCCTGACGCTTACGGCTGGGGGAACGACCGAGTGGGGGTAAGTAAGAGTTGATCGGTCCGACGCGGCTTCCTGCGCCCTGACCCCATCCCAGCCACCCATGCGAGCAGCACACCGCTCAAGAAACAGGTCGATCGGCCCCTTGACGGCTCCGCCGAGTTCGGACTTGCACCACTGCCCTCGCACGGCAGAGGTCCGGGGTTCGAATCCCCGCCGGTCCACGTCCCCATGCGGCAGGCCGCATGGGGGCCCCTCGCTGTTCTGACCGGGGCTCGCCGCCCCTCGCCGGCCCGGCGGAGCCGGGCTCCCTGTCGGTGCCGGGGCTGCGGTCCGCCACTGGGTGGTCGGGACGGTGGGCGCACCCGGACGCCGACGCCGATCTGACCATGCGGCGGCGCCAGTCCTGAGCGCCGCCTGGCGCGAGGTGGCGGCGCGTGTTCGGCTTCCGTTGCATCTTAAGCTCATAGCTGTCTACCAGTCACTCGAGTATGGATGCCTTATGGCCCT
>DAHVDN010000232.1 GCA_027313505.1 Candidatus Dormiibacterota bacterium | reverse complement strand
GAGCTGCTGAGTCAACGGCCCGAGCAATCCAATGCAGAGCTCGCCCGCGGAATGTTCGTCACCCCCCAATCGATGAACGAGGTTCTCCGTGGCCTACAGAGTCGATCCCTGGTCGAGCGACCGCAGGACGTCGCCATCGGTCGCGCGCGCCCCACTCACCTGACGGCTGCCGGCCGGACCCTTCTCGAACATGCCCGGACGGCACTCGTGCCGGTCGAGGAGCGCATGCTCAGCGGCATGACCAGTCCGCACCAGCAGCAGATGCTCGCCCACCTTCGAACCGTCATCCACAACCTCGAGCATGGTGCCGACGCCGGTGAGGCCGGCACTTCGGAACCTGGCGGCGCCGGTTAGCGGGATCCAGGGATGCGTTGGCGGGACGGCCGCGCCATGTCCGAGGGGCGCCAAGGTCCGGTCGGCCGCACCCGGCCCGGTAGTCGGCCCACTCCCCCGCTCAACATCCGGAGCCGACGGGGAGACTCGAACTCCCGGCCAGCGGTTTACGAAACCGCTGCTCTACCACTGAGCTACGTCGGCCCGCGAGGTGCGAGTTTATCAGCCAGGGATCCTCGGCT
>DAHVDN010000231.1 GCA_027313505.1 Candidatus Dormiibacterota bacterium | reverse complement strand
GGGCACAACATGAACGGCGGGGCGGGCGGGGACCAGCCGCCCGCCCCTACACATAGGAGTGTGACCAGATGATAGTCGAAAGAACCGAGACCCCGAACGAGGCGGCGCGGAGGTGGGCCCACGGGCTCGCCGGCGTCGACGGCATCCTCCGCACCGACCTGGAGGCCATGGTGCAACTTGCGACCGGATGCGACCTCAAGGCGGCCCATGCCGCAGTCCTGGACGCCACCGAGGAGGCCCCCCTGGGCGGGTGGCAAGTCAAAGGGAGGCTGGCGCTCGAGGTGGCAGAGCTCCGGGATGAGCTGGCCGCCCGGGGGCTGACCGCGTGGGAGATCGACCGCGAGGTAGCGGCGGCCATGGCCGCGGTGCTGCCATGATGCACGATTCACGGACCATGGTTAGCGAGTGGGTGATCGGGTGGGGTGGCCTGGTCGCAGTCGTGGCGGCGGCGGCCCTGGCCTACCTGGGACTCATCCCGACGCTATGGGCGGCGCTGGTGGTGCTGCTGGCGGCGGCGCTGGCCTTGGGGCTGGAGACCGCCCCCCGGGACCGTGGGGGCCGTTGAGGTGGCGAGGCG
>DAHVDN010000230.1 GCA_027313505.1 Candidatus Dormiibacterota bacterium | reverse complement strand
CCGCCAGCCGGTGTGATCGGGTGCAGGCCGACCCGCGCTTGGCCCATTCGGCGCCGCTGGTGCCTGGTTCGAGGAGGCCGTTGAAGGTCAGTGCTGGTCGGCGTCCGCGTAGGCCTGATAGGCGGCGTCATCCATCAGCGTGTCCGGCAGCTCCCCGTCGAGCCTCACCTTGACCAACCAGCCCCTCTCGTAGGGGTCCTGGTTGACCAGCTCGGGGGCGTCGTTCACCGCCGCATTGACCTCCAACACTTCCCCGGCCGCGGGGGCGTAGAGATCGCTGGCGGCCTTCACCGACTCGACCGCGCCGAGGCGAGCCCCCGGCTCCAACCGCGCGCCCACCTGCGGCAGCTCCAAGAAGATCACATCACCCAGCTGCCCCTGAGCGTGATCGGAGATTCCGATGAAAGCCTCTCCGCCGTCGGCGGGGCGCACCCACTCATGGGTCTTGGTGAATTTGAAACCGCTTAGGTCTGGCAACTTGGTCCTCCTCCCTGTGGGAGACTGCTACTGTCCGGGCCGACGGTAGAAAGGTAACGGGACGACCGTCGCCTCCGCCCACAGTTCCGGCTCCTGCCGCAG
>DAHVDN010000022.1 GCA_027313505.1 Candidatus Dormiibacterota bacterium | reverse complement strand
ATCCCGAGGACGATGTGGAGCCTCTGCACCTTATCGTCCGGAGAGTTTGGTGCCGGATCATCGGTCTCGATCCGCCGTCCCAACGAAGCGGACCTTCATGACCGGATGGACACTTAGGTCACCACTCCGGGCTGCCATCACATCCGTCCTGATGCTCATGGTGCTCGCAGGCTGCAGCCCAACTCCGGCGGCAGGCGGCGCTACCCCACCGCCAAACCAGGCCCCTAGCCAGCAAAGCACCCCGACCCCGACTTCCAACCCGCTAATCTTGCCACCTGCGAGCACTCCATCGTCGGTCGGTATTTGCCAGCAGCAGCTCAGCTTCGGCGCTGACGGAGACGCGAGCCCGATTCTGTGTCAGAACGGAGCCGTGAACGTGTTGGCCTGGCGGTACTATCAGCCGGTCTATCCAGCCATCTTCGCTTTGGGCGCGTACGCCACCCCGAACCAGATCCAGCAGGTCAGCAGTCAAATGAGTGTTCCGCTCACCGAGGCCGATGATGCTTACTGCTTGGCGAAGGCATACTTCGGTTGGACTTACCCGGAAAACCTCAATCCATACGCCGCTCAACAAGCTGGCACCATTTTGGCAAGCACTGGGGCCTGTGCCACTTGGAATACGCCGTTTCCATGAGAGCCAGGCGAGTAGGCGAGTTGACAACTACATAGTCGGCTATCGTGTGGGTAGAGTCAGAGGCTTGATCCGGTGGGGAAACCAAGTCCGGAAGCTTCACAGGAAGGCAATGCGGAGAACATGAACTCATAGTAGCCATCCTCGTTGCCAGCGGCTTCTCGCCCCTCCACGGTCCTTCGCCAACTACAGTCACGCGTGTTTTGGACCGGATCTGTTGCCCTATGGACGCTGGATCACGCAAGCAGTGTCAAGCACTGTTAAATAGCACTACTCCCATATCAGGCGCTGTCGGCGAGATCGACGGCCAAATCCGGCGGACAGCACCAGACTACGGATCTGGGTTTGCGGGGGTTCAAATCCCTCTGGGCGCACCAGTTCCCCTTTTGAGACGGACCAGCGGCACTGAGACGCATTGGTCAGCCCCCTGGACTCAGGTGATCTGAGTTCCACCCCTCTGTTCCCGCAGACCTCAGTTTTGGATACCTGCTCGACAAGGTCTGAACGTAACCGGGCAGGCTCGGGGCGTGGACGCGGGGTTTTGGGCGGGGGCACGTTCAGCCGGCATTAAGGGGTTTTAGCTCAGCGTCGACCTTTCCCCGCAGCGCAAAAGTACGGTGTCCGACTGCGCCGTGTCCTCATCCCCCAGTACCCGGAGAGCGACATCGGCACCCTCTCCGCACTCGACCAGACGTCCGTCAATCGCTCAGACACCCCCTCCTCGATAGAGTCCTGCCGATAACAGATGAAACGGTCGGGGATGCGCGGTGGAGCGTTTGCCGATTTAGCGCGGCACCGGTCGGAGCGCATCGGGTCGATCCAAAAGGAACCAGCCGCCACAACTGGGAAGGCCTGAGCCCCAAACAATTGCTGGTGCCGGGGTGACCAGGCTATGAACTGTCGGAGAGCGTATACCAACCCTGCCGCGGACCCCACCCGGTCACTAATATCGGCCAGTGCCTGTTCAGTTCAAGACGATCATAGAACCGTTCCGAATTCACTCGGTCGAGCCCCTGCGCATGACAACATCAGCTCTGCGCCAGGAGGCGATCCGCCAAGCGGGCTACAACCTGTTCAGCCTGCATGCCGAGGACGTCCTCATCGACCTTCTGACCGACTCCGGGACGGGGGCGATGTCCCGGGATCAGTGGGCGGCAATCCAACACGGAGATGAGAGCTACGCCGGGTCGCCGTCATGGTTCCGCTTCGAGGCTGCGGTGAAGGAGCTGTTTCCCTTTCAGCACATCATCCCCACTCACCAGGGTAGGGCCGCCGAGAAGATCCTCTTCTCAGTTGTCGGTGGACCGGGCAAGGTGATCCCCAACAACACCCACTTCGATACCACCCGGGCTAATGTCGAGTTCACCGGGGCCGAGGCTCTGGACCTGGTGATCCCCGAGGGAAAGGATCCCCAGGCCATCCACCCCTTCAAGGGGAACCTGGACCTGGACGCCCTGGAAGCGCTGCTGTTCGAGCGCATCGACGATGTGCCCGCGGTGTTCATCACAGTCACCAACAACTCCGGCGGTGGACAGCCGGTGTCCCTGGCCAACATTCGCGGCGCCAGCGGGATCTGCCACCGATACAAGGTTCCGCTCTTTCTGGACGCCTGTCGCTTCGCAGAAAACGCCTGGTTCATCCATGAGCGCGAGGCCGGCCAGGGCGATCGGGAGATCCCGGACATTGTCCGCGAGATGGCCTCGCTGACCGACGGGATGACCATGAGCGCCAAGAAGGATCCCTTTGGAAACATAGGCGGTTGGTTGGCGGTCAACGACAACTCCCTGGCGGAGAGCTGCCGAAATCTGCTCATACTCACCGAAGGGTTCCCGACATACGGTGGCCTTGCTGGTCGGGATCTGGAGGCCATCGCTCAGGGGCTGCGCGAGGCCGTCCACCCCGACTACCTGCGTTACCGGATCCGCTCCACCGCCTACCTCGGTGATGCCCTGGACCAAGCTGGCGTCCCGGTGGTCAAACCCATAGGGGGACACGCGGTGTACATCGACGCCCGCGCCCTGCTGGCCCATATTCCACCCCTCGAGTATCCGGGACAGTCACTGGCAGTAGCGCTGTACGAGATCGGGGGCATCCGCAGCGTCGAGATCGGCACCGTGATGTTCGGACGCAAGCCGGATGGAAGTGAGGTCCCTGCCGAGATGGATCTAGTCCGCCTGGCGGTACCCCGGCGGACATATACCCAGAGCCACGTCGACTACGTGATCGAGGTGGTGTTGGAGGTAGCCCGAGAAGCTGCCACCCTACCCGGGTACCGGATGGTGTCAGAGCCACCGGCTCTGCGTCACTTCACCGCTACGTTCGAACCGATCACCTAGGGCGCAGAAGTCGCACCTCACCTTGCAACGTTTGCGAGCTCCCAGGTAGCCTCCGCCCCGGAGGCTACCCTCAGTTTCTTCCGCCTCTGAACCGGCCCTATCCGATCAGGCTGGCGATGGGACCATCAACATCTGCACCTGGGTCTCGACCTCCTTGAACCCAAGCTTGCGGTACAACCCGATCGCAGGCCCCATCGGGTCGGCGACTATAACCAGCAGGACTGCACCCCGGCGGCGCACGGCGTTGCCCCCGGCCTGGCTTACCAACCGTCCCGCCAACCCCTGGCGGCGGTGTTCGGGATGAGTTTCGACATCTTGGAACCGCGCCACCCCGCCAGTACCCACCAGCACGCCCAGGCTACAGAGCAGCATCCCGCCTCTAAATGCCCCGAAGTACGACTCGACCTGGCGGGCCGCGACGGCCGCAGCTTCGCTCACAGCATCCTGTAGAAAGCCAGCGTGCTCCGCTGACTCCCTGCCCTCCGCGCGAGCTACGGCCAGCCGCAATGCCAAGACCTGCTCCCAGTCGGAGTCCCCAAGTAGGGGCCGAATCTCGATTCCATCCGCCACCGCATTCGATTCGTTAAGAGATGTCGCCGTCAACACGCTATTCAGCTCCGCGGTCAGCCCCAGCGCTTCCAGGTCAGCCGACGGCGTAGCGGGCACGGTCTTCTGGTCTATCCCGATGGCGACATGTCGAGCTCTCGGAAACTCACCGGCGAACACCTGGAGCCAGCCGGCGGCATCGCGCCCTGCCCCGTCTGCTGGAATGAGGATGAAATTCCCCCAGTAGACGTCGCTACGCCCAGCTGTTCTGACCACCACATGATCTGGCGCATATGCCACCAGAGAGCCGGCCAGGCCGCGCACCATGAGGTCAGTTCGCCACCCGAGAGACTTGATATCCACCGCTTGAGAGTACATGCAGCTTGGGTGAGCCCCGGCTAACGACCTGTCGCTGTCTCTTGCGCGGCACTCAACGCATCGCCTTCCTGAGGCTGCTGGGTCAATTCGGCTAGTTGGACACGGTGCCGCTCGCGACGGTTCTCGAGTTCAATTTGAAGTTCTCGGAGCCGGCTCATCCGCGCGCCCACCTGCTCCAGCTGGCGCTCTACGACAGTCGCCGCCTCCCTCAGGACGGCGGCCCGGGCCGCCGTGGATGACGTGCTGCGGTAGGTGGCTCGCAAACCGGCCAGCCTATCCTCAGCCTTTAGTGCGTCCCGGATTTCAAATAGGCCGGCACCCAGGAACTCCTGCATCTCTCGGATCCGCCGAACCCTCTCGATCTCCTGGGGCGAATAGCGGCGGCCCTGGGATGGAGCCGACCGGGAGTCGGGAGAGATCAGCCCCAACTCCTCGTAGTAGCGAAGGGTCCGAGCCGTGACCCCGGTTAGGGTGGCGACTTCCCCAATCGGTATGCCCGGCCCACCCCGGGAGGGGTCAGGCGCGCGCTCGGACACGATGGGTCGCCTCGATTATCCTGCCCACCGCTTCCTCAACCGTCGTAACTGTAGTGTCGATGACCAGGTCGTAGAGGGAGGGATCAGAGCCATCGACACCGAAAAAATGGCGCATATAGGCTTGGCGCGCCCGATCCGTATGCCGCTGATCTCGGCGTGCGGTCTCCTCGTCGATCCCCTGCAGGGCTACCACCTTTTGGATCCTGGCCTCCGCTGGACCGTCAAGTCGAACGTGAAGAACCTCCGGATCGCCGCGCAGCACCACCACCGCGCCGCGTCCTAAGATCACGCCACCCCGCTTCGCCATCTCTCGAATTGCCATCTCTGTGTGCTGGCGGAACCGCTCGCCGGTCTCTTCGAAGTCCATGCCGGGAGCGGAGGATGGGGCCAGCGGACCAACGCTGCGCGACAGGTTGGCGAAGAGGGCCCCGAGGCCATCATATCGGTCCTCCTCCTGAGTCAGAACCGACTCCAAGGGGAGCGCCATGGCGTCGGCCACGGGGACTGGTATGGCGCGCTCCAGCAGTTGCACTCCCAGCATTTGGGCGACCGCCCGGCTCACGGCCTCACCCGCGGCCCCATAGCTGGCGGAGATCGCCACCGTGCAGATCTGGCCCGCTCTGCGCGGAGCCGAGACCGCGGTCCCATTCACAGCAGCTGTGGAGACGGCCATGGGGGTCGTCGGTTCGACGACTAGGCTGTCATCGTGAATGTAGCGCTTGCCTCGGAGCCAGGAAGCGCCGGCGGCAATCAGCATCATCACCGTGGAGAAGTAGAAGGTGACTCGCATCCCCGCCATGAACGGTTTGGCTATCAAGTTCGGAAAGAACTGGCGTCCGGTCAACACCGCGGCCCGAGAGGCGGGCAGGCCGTGCAGGGCAGGTCCGAGCAGAGTAGCCACCGGGTTGTAACCAAGGAAGGCCGCAAAGAGGGTGCCCACCGGCGGCAGATGCGAGATCCGCGTGGCGTCGGCTGCCGGGACTCCCTGCTGCACCAGCCCGTGGTACAGGGATGCTGGAAGCGCGGCGGCGAGCCCGAGGACCATCAGGGTGAAGAAGAGTCCGATCGAAAGTGTCATCCCAGAGTTCTGGAAGGTGGATCTCATTCCGGAGGCAACACCCCGCTGGCCGGCGGGGACGGCGTTCATGATCCCAGCGGTGTTGGGTGCGGAGAACATCCCCATCGCGAACCCATTGAAGAAAAGCAGTGTGGCAAAGAGTGGATAGGTGAAATCGGCAGGCAGCAGCGCCAGCAAGGCAAAGGTGACGGCCGCCGCCAACATTCCCCCGGTGGCAAAGGGACGAGCACCGTACCGGTCGGAGAGATACCCCGAAAGCGGGCCGGCAACAAGGAAACCTGCAGTGAGCGGAAGCATGTAGATGGCTGCCCACAAGGGGGTCTGGATGAAGTTATACCCATGGAGCGGAAGCCAGATCCCCTGCAGCCAGATGATCAGCATGAACATGAGCCCACCACGGCCGATTGAGGCCAGCAGGGACGCGATGTTGCCGGCCGCGAAGGCTCGGATCCTGAAGAGGCCGAGATGGAACATCGGTGCATCGACATGGCGCTCTATCCAGACGAAGGCGCCAAGGACGATCAGCCCCCCGAAAATCTCGACCAGGACCGTCGGATTGGACCACCCCATGTTGCTGCCACCGTAGGGCTGGATTCCGTAGGTGATTCCTACCAATACGGAGATGAGACCGACCGCGAAGGTGATGTTCCCGAGCCAGTCGATTCTAGCCTTGGTGACGACTCCGATCTCCCGGAGCTTGAGATACGCCCAGACGGTCCCGAAGATTCCAATTGGGACCGAGACCAAGAAGACCAGATGCCAATCGATGCCTGACAGCAGCCCCCCGAGCACCAGGCCGATGAACGACCCAGAGATCCCGGCGACGACGTTGATCCCAAGGGCGGTGCCCCGTTGGTTACTGGGGAACGCATCGGTCAGGATGGCAGCTGAGTTGGCCATCAACATGGCCCCCCCGACCCCTTGAACGATTCGAAGCCCAATCAGGGTGAGCGCCGCACTGGTGCCGGTGAAGAAGACCACGGAAAGCCCTATTGACGCCACCGTGAAGATGAGGAAGCCAAGGTTGTACATCCGCACCCGCCCGAACATGTCTCCAACACGGCCCAGGCTGACCACCAGGACGGCGGTTACCACCATGTAGCCCATCAGCATCCAGAGCAGGAGGCTGACGTTGGCTGGTGTGAGGGGGTTGACCTTGATCCCGCGAAAGATCGCCGGGAGCGAGATCAACACGATCGAGGAGTTGATGACCGCCATCAGGACGCCGAGGGTGGTGTTCGAGAGAGCCACCCACTTGTACCGGTCCGACAGCGCTGGGCCGACCGTGGCAGGCTGCGTGGGGGACTTGACGTTCACGTTAACGAGATTGTACTACCGCTCCTGGTCGGGCACCGCCGGAGGCCTGTTGATGTAGCGCCAGACGCCGTAAAGAAGAGCCAGCAGCACGAGCGCAGCGATCACATACTCGATGGGCTTAAGGACCTTCCCGATCTCACTGAAATGCTTCCCGAGCTCCATCCCCGCCACGGTCAGTGCGGAGTCCCAGACCAGCGCCCCGACCAGGGTCGCCGGGATGAAACGGGACAGAGGCATCCGGGCGAATCCCGCCGGGAAACTGGTGTAGCTCCGAATCACCGGCACCACCCGGCCGATGGCCACGGCGGCAACTCCACGTCGCTCGTAGAATCGCTCGGCGGCTTCGAAGTGGCTCTCCTTGATTCGAAAGCGCTGCCCGAATCCGACCAGGGCTGCCCGCCCCAACCAGGCGGCGACCCCGTAGGCGATGAGGGCACCCACCAACTCACCGAGCAAGGCCACCACGATGACCACCGGCAGGTTGAGGGTCCCTGTAACCGTCAGAACTCCCGCAAACGGCAGCACGACTTCGCTCGACACCGGAAAGCCGCAGCACTGGGCCACGGTGAGCAGGAAGAGGGCGAGGTATCCGGCAGTTGAGAGGAAGCTCTCCAGGGTGTGGATCAAGGTTGCGCTCCTTTGGTGGTGAGCCCCTATTCTCGCCGACCGGCGGCCTCTCAGGTTGGCGCTCACAGCGGTGACCCCACTGCCAAGCTCGGGGCCCCTGCGGCGGTAGAGGATGGCAGCCTCTACCATTCGAATCGACTGCCGTCAAAACTGCTCACCGAGCCCAGTCGGTTCGCTCCTCGCAACCCGGAAACCATCATGCAATTTGCCTATGACGCCCAAATTGATGCCCAGGGGGACGCTGTTGAGCGAGCCCTCAACGCCGGCGAGGTTCCCCAGCTGGATTCCGGCCGACCCCTCCTGCTCTGCGGCATCGGGACATCACTCCACGCCTGCAGGGTTGCGGCGTATTGGATTGCTCAGCTGTCAGGGGGCAGGCTCCGACCCAGCGCACTTGAGGCCCACGAGCTGGCTCTCCATGGCGACATGCGGCCCGGGGATCAGATAGTCGTCGTCTCTCACAGAGGGACCAAGCAATTCCCCCTGCGAGTGTTGGAGCGTGCAAAGGCCATAGGGGCCACGACGGTCATGATAACCGGCACGGGAGCTCTCGACCCGGGGGGAGATGTGGTCCTGCGCACCTGCGAGGACGAGAGGGCCAGCACGCACACGGTGTCGTATCTCACCGCACTCATGATGCTCGGACGGCTGGTTCAGCGGATGCTCGGACAGCCGGCGGACTCCTTCGGGAGAGGGCTAGCCTCCATTCCGGATTCCATCCGGTCGACCCTCGCCCTCTCACCACCGACGGGGTTCCAACGCCGGCTCATAAATCGGGAACCCCTGCTCATCACCGGCTTTGGAATAGACGAGATGACCGCCTCAGAGGCCGCCCTCAAGGTGAAGGAGGGGTGTTACCTGTGGGCGGAGGGAATGTCTGAGGAGTTCGCTCTGCACGGCACGCCGGCGGTGTTTGATTCCCGGGCTGCAGCCATCGTCATCCGTCCGGGGCGCGATGACGGGGGTCGCTCCGATCAACTGATCAAGCTCCTATCCGAACTGGGGCTGGCCCTAATCACCTGCGGGCCCGGGAGCAGTGACCTTCCCTTCGCCGAGGTCGATTACCTGATGCGGCCCTTCGTCGCCATCATTCCCTTTCAGCGATTGGTGGCCGAGTTGGCCAGGGTGAGGGGCTCCAACCCCGACAGCACCCGCGGAGACGTGGAGCCGTGGGCCTCCGCGACATCGCGGGTAAGGCTCTGAGCTAGGCGGCTGGCCTCAGCCCCCTGGGCCGGATCGCAAGGGACGGCCGACCCGTTGCTGGTGATCCGGCTTTTGGGTGCGCCCTGGACAGATATATCCCCGGTTACGCTGGAAGCCCCATGACAGGTGCACCCGCTTCGCAGCCACCACCGTCGCGAGAGGAGGTGGAGAGCAGCCTTCGGGCCGACCCCATCACCAAGTTGGGCCGGGTCGGGGTCGGGAGCAACGCAGTCTTCCTCGCCTTCGTGGAGACCACGGGTGGTTCAACTCGGGCAATCTACAAGCCAAGGCGGGGTGAGCGACCGCTTTGGGACTTTCCAGAGGGTTCGCTGTACCTTCGCGAGGTGGCGGCCGCCGAAGTTGATCGGGCTCTGGGGTGGGGTTTGCTCCCGGTGACCGTGCTGCGGGTGGACGCCCCCCTCGGAGTTGGGTCGCTTCAGGAGTTTGTGGCGGAACCGGCCGAGGGACTTAAGATCGACCATGAGAAGGTGGAGCTGCAGCTCCGAGGGTTGGCAGCTCTCGACGTGATCATCAACAACGCCGACCGCAAAGGTGCCCACCTCCTTCTCGACGATCAGGGACAGCTCAAGGGAATTGATCACGGCGTCACATTCAACAGTGAGTTCAAGCTGCGCACAGTGCTGATGGACCTTGGTGGCTCACCGGTCCCCGAGGTTTTTCTCGAAGGTCTAGGCGCTCTATTGGGAGACCGAGCCAGGTTCGGCGCGCTTCGAAGCACGCTCGCTCACCTACTGTCGAAGGAGGAGATCACCTCATTTGAGCAGCGCTCCCGCGATCTGCTAACGAGCGGGCATTACCCGACCCTGCACCCCTGGTACGGGCGGCCCTTCGAGTGGTGATCTCGGGCCTCAAGCCGTCAGCCAGCTAGGGGAAAGATGTGCCGACTCTGGTACCGATTGGCACCCTTCGCGACAGCTATCGACTCCATCAGGTGAACCTCCCCCACCGGCAGCGGGCAGGGGATCAAGCGTTCCACCCCAAGTGCCGCCCGCTCCACCCTCCGGCTATCGGCCGAGGGTAGCTCGCCGTGGACTCGGGCCACCGTGCAATGGGGAAGGAATTGCCTCCCATCCACAGGTATCCCCGCCCGCTGGAGCTCTGCCCGAATTGCATTCGCCAACGCCTCCAGGTGAGCCCCACCGACAGTGGCACCTAGCCAGATGACCGCGGGGCGCGACCGGCTGGGAAAGCCACCGACCCCTCGCACCTCGATCTGGAATGGCGGCGTTGAGGCGACGGCGCGCTCGCCGGCACTTACCAGCAGAGTCAGCCGATCCGGTGCCTGCCGACCCAGGAAATGCATGGTGATGTGGAGGCTGTCCGAGCTAGTGGGATGTACGTTGCGGTCCACACTAGCCAACTCCTGTAGGGCGGAGGCTGGGATCGACGGAATGCGGACCGCGAAGAAGAAGTTGGACCCAGGGATCGACCGCGAAAGCTGTCCTATTGGGCGACCATCCTCTCGAGTATCTCCAATTGGCGGGCCATGAACTCAGGGCTCCACCCGTGTCCGGCCGCGGGAATCAGATCGAGGTCGGTTCGGGGTCGGGCCAAGCAGTAGCGCTGCAGCATACCGACATCCAGCAACCGGTCCTCGGTGGCGGCCAGAACTGACAGTGCTCCGTCCCATCCGTCGAGCAGTCGGGTGAATTGCAGATGAATTCCTTCCCCGAGCCACTCCTGGGCCGCCCGTGGACTGGCCCGCAGTTGGTTTTCAAAATTGACCTCCGCGGCCCGCTGGTCCACCGGACCAGCGCCTTCCACGATCATCCGCCGATAGAGATTGGCCACCAATCGCCATCTACCGACTGCCGATATTGCAGGGAATAAGCGCAGAGCGGTGAGCGCCTCCACCTGCAACCGGAACGGCTTGGTCACCATCTCCGGCGCGAGCAGCGGAGTGTGCAGAATCACCCGCTCGACGCGCTCAGGCTGGGCCGCCAGCATCTCCAACGCCACCGCCGCGCCAAGACACAGCCCCCCAACCTCGTAGCGCCCCACCCCTAGATGGTCCAGCAGCAGTCTCACCTCCGTCGCCAGCGCTCGGCTGAAGTGGGGACCGCTCAGTGGGTCGGACAGTCCACATCCGGGCAGGTCCGGGATGATCAGCTGGCGGTGGGGTGCCAGAACCGGCACCCAGCTCTCGAAGTTCTCCGCTGATCCGATGAAGCCGTGACAGAGAACGAGCGGCTTCCCCTGGCCCGCCACAAGGTAGCGCATCTTGCCCTGGGGCCGATCGAGCCACCCCTCCTGCAACCCGGCTGACTCATAGGCAACGCCACTCGGGCGAAGATCATTGGAGCGCAAGCGGTGCCCCTTACCCCTTTGGCGCATCGGCCTCGTTCGGCCATCCGGGTAGTGGACGGCGAACGGGTCGGTCCTCTCGATACCCCAGAGCGTACTCCGCTGCCAGCTGAGTCTGAACCTCCCGGGTGCCCTCATAGATGAGCGTGGCCCGGCTGTTGCGGAGATACCTGGCAGCCGAGCATTCCTCACTGAACCCGGTGGCGCCGTGAATCTGCAGGGCGTCATCCGCGCACCGATTCGCCCGCTCGGAGTTCACCCACTTCGCCAGCGCCGACTCGCGAGAGCTCCGCCGGCCATGGTTCTTCAGCCAGCCGGCGCGCATCCAAAGCAGTCGCGCGATGTCGTAGTCCCGGGCCATGCCCGCCACCATCTGCTGGACCAATTGGAAACGGCCAATCTCCTCGCCCTGGACCTGCCGCTGGTGAGCATAGGCGGCGCTCATGTCCAGACAGGCGCGAATGGTTCCTGCGGCGCCGCTCGCTACGCAGTAGCGCCCACTGTCCAGCGAGCTCATGGCCACCTTGAACCCCTCTCCCTCCTCCCCGATGCGGTTCGACTCGGGGACCAGCGCGTCATCGAAGGAGACGATGGCGGTGTCACTGGCTCGCAGTCCGTACTTGTCCTTGATCGGAGTCGTCTTGAGCCCGGGACCGGCCAGGTCGCGGTCAACCGCGAAAGCGGTAATCCCGCGCACCCCAAGCTCCGGGGCGACGGTGGCGAAGGTCAGGAACACATCGGCGAAATCACCCATGGAAATCCAGACTTTCTGGCCGCGGAGGCGATAGCCGTCACCCTCCTTGTGGGCCCTGGTCTGGAGCGCCCGCACGTCGCTGCCGGCGTCTGGCTCGGTGAGAGCAAAGCATCCCTGCCGGGTGCCTTCGGCCAGAGGACGAAGAATCCGCTGCCGCTGCTCCTCATCGCCCCACTGGTAGATTCCGGTGAGGCAGAGCCCGGCGTGGACGGAAAGCGCGGTGCGGCACGACGCATCCACATATTCGAGCTCCTCGCAGGCGATTCCAAGCGAGATCCAGTCGAGGCCGGCGCCGCCGTAGCGCTGCGGGATGCTCACCCCTGGGACACCAAGTGCGGCCAGCTTGGAGAACAGCTCGGGGTCGGGCCGCGCATGGCGATCTCGCTCTGGGACCTCGGGGGCGAGCTCGCGAGCGGCGAATTCTCGCATCGTCTCCTCGAACTGACGTTGCTCGTCGTTCAGGTCGATCACTGGCTACTCTCGGCCGGTGTCGATCTGGGCCCGCTGCAACCTGCCGGAGTAGTCAATGTAGATCGTCTTCCACTCTGTGAATTCATCGAAGGCGGTGGGCCCGGCTTCGCGGTGCCCGTTCCCCGTCCACTTGGTGCCGCCAAACGGCAGTTGGATCTCGGCTCCGATCGTGGGCGCGTTGACGTAGACAATCCCTGACTCCAGCAGGTCGACCGCGTGGAACGCCTTGGCGAGATCCTTGGTGTAGATGGAGAGCGAGAGTCCGTAGCGGGTGCCGTTGGCGATCCTGACCGACTCCGCTAGGTCCTTGGCCGGAATGACCACGACTGTGGGTCCGAAGATCTCCTCCTGGGCGATCCGCATCTCCGGTCGGACGTCACCGAAAACTGTGGGGCGGTAGAAGTTCCCATCGCCGAACGCCCCGTCACTGGCGACGGACCCTCCAGTGAGCAGACGAGCCGACTCCTGATGCCCAATCTCGGTGTAGGAGTGGATCCTCTGGAGCTGACTCTGGTTGATGACGGGACCGACGTCAGTGGCCGGGTCCAGTCCGTCGCCAAGGCGGAGCTTGCCGACCCTTGCGACCAGCTGCTCGGTGAAGGACTCCAGCACAGCTCCCTCCACGATCAGGCGGGAGGTTGCCGTGCAACGCTGACCCGCAGTGCCAAAGCCCCCCCAGAGAGCGCCGTCCACCGCGAGCTCGATGTCGGCGTCGGCCGTCACCACAATCGCGTTCTTGCCCCCCAGCTCCAGGGACACCCTCTTGCCCAGCCGCCCGCAGGTGGCTGCGATCTGCTGCCCCACATCAACCGACCCGGTGAACGACACCGCCCGAATGGCGGGATGTTCCACCAGAGGTGCTCCCGCCTCCTCGCCGAACCCCGTCACCAAATTCAGCACTCCCGGCGGCAACCCCGCCTCGGTTAGGATCTCCGCCAGTCGAATCGCCATGAGCGGGGTGTCCTCCGCTGGCTTGAAGACGACAGCATTACCCGCGAGAAGTGCGGGCATCAGCTTCCAGCAGGGGATCGCCATTGGAAAGTTCCATGGGCTGATGCACCCGACGACCCCAATCGGGACCCGCTCGGTGAAGCAGCGCTTGTCTCGGAGCTCACTGGGCACCACCTCTCCGATCGGATTGCGCCCCTGTCCAGCCATGTACTTGGCCATGTCGATGCCCTCCTGGACATCTCCTTTGGCCTCGGTGAGAACCTTGCCCATCTCTCTGGTCATCAACCGCGCCAGCTCCTCTTTGCGCTCGGCCAGCAACCGTCCGGCCCTATCGATGACCTCGGCTCGACCTGGCATCGGGGTGCGCGCCCAGCCCGGCTGAGCCGCGACGGCGGCCGAGACCGCATCGTCGACATCCGCTCTGGACGAGCGGGCGAAGTGGCCCACGACCTCACTGCGCCGGGCGGGGTTGACGGAGTCGAAGGTCTCCCCTCCCCGGGCCGCCCGCCATTCGCCTCCGATCAGGTTGCCGTAAGTCTTGCCCAGCTCGGCCTCCTCGGCACTCATTCCCTGACACCTCCCTGCAGAACCGCCGACTCAAGGACCTGCAACCCCTGCTCAACCTCTTGGTCGCTAAGCGTCAGAGGTGGAATGAGGCGGATCACGTTTTCGTCGATACCACAACCCAGGACCAGTAAGCCTTGGTCCAGGCACGCTGCCCTGATCTCGTCCACCCTCTCGGCGTCCGGCATACCGGCGCTGTCCAGAAACTCCAGCCCGATCATGGCTCCGCGTCCCCTGACATCGGCCGGTCCGCCGACCTGGCGCTGCCACTGCCTCGCCCGATCCGCGATCCGGTCACCGATGACCGTCGCCCGCTGCAGGAGGCCATCCCTCTCGATGACGTCAATGGTGGCGATCACCGCAGCGCAGGAGATGGCGTTTCCACCAAAGGTTGAACCGTGCGTGCCCGAAGGCCACCGGTCCATCAGGTCATGGCGAGCGACTATGGCAGCGATCGGCAGTCCGCTACCCAGTGCCTTCGCCAGAATCACGACGTCAGGCACCACCCCCTCGTGCTCACTGGCCAACCACCGCCCGGTGTGACCCACACCGGTCTGGACCTCATCGAAGATGAGGACTATTCCATGGCGGTCACAGACCTGCCTTAGGGTGGAGAGAAAGCCGGTCGGGGGAACTATGTAGCCTCCCTCCCCCTGGATCGGCTCGACCAACATCGCTGCCACCTCCGAGGCCGGAACGACATGCTTGAAAAGCCGTTCTAGCTCCTTGCCCATTGCGATCGGGCAGGGCTCCCCAGGCGCGTGGTCGCAGTTGCGGAAACAGTAGGGGTAAGGGGTGGTGTAGACGCCCGGAAGCAGCGGGGAGTAGTGCTCCCGGTAGTGCACCTTGCTGGTGGTGACACTGAGCGCTCCGAAGGTGCGCCCATGAAAGCCGCCGGTGAAACTGATGATGCCCTGGCGGTGGGTGGCCTGACGAGCCAGCTTCAACGCGCCCTCGACAACCTCCGCGCCGGAGTTGGCGAAAAACACGGTGTCAAGGGGATCGGGACAGATGGATGCCACCTTCTCAGCGGCTTCGGTAAGTCGAATGTGCTGGGTAACCACGGAGGTGTGCCAGTAGCTGTCGACCTGGGCGTGCAGGGCCCGGGAGACATCCGGGTGCCGGTACCCCAGAGCGGTCACTGCAATTCCGCAACCGAAGTCCAGGTAGCGGCGCCCGTCCACATCGATGAGGAATGAACCCTCCCCGTCCGCGACGACCAGGTCCGTGTAGCGAGAGTAGGCGCCAGAGACCGCCTTGCGATCACGCGCGCGCCAGGCAGCCGACTTGGAATTGGGGTCGATCTGCGCAGCTGAGCCGTTGGATGCGATGTTTGCCATGATGGAAGACCTCCTCGGCCGACGGGCCGGTCAATGCTGACGCTGTTGGGGCAGGAGATCTCTTTCGCCTCCCGCCAGAGCCGCTAGGGCCGCGCGTCCGATCCAGGAGGGGGCAGTCCCTTCGCGTCCCACCAGCCTCCGAGCGTTGCTGCTTCCATATCCGATGACGGTACATCTTTTGGCGATGGTGCGGCGGCCCAGGGCCTGACGACGGGGAAAAGCGAAGAATGTTCCGGCCGCCGCCCGCAACCGCGTATCGGCACCGCCTCCGCGGCGGCCAAGGCCGAGTCGACAGTCAGCGCCGTTCCTGAGACCGGGGGCGGCGCCTGATTGCCAGCCCTCATGCCGGAGCGGCAATCGCCAGGATCGCTGCCGCCAGAACCACGAAGGTGGCGAACGATCCCAGCTGGCTCCGGTCTCTCAAAGATGCGACCCCGGTGAGTCCGTACCAGCCCACCAAAAGGGCCACCGGAAGCAGCGGGCCAGGGACCTGCAGTCGCGCAGTGAGCACCGCCGCCACCGCCATCAGGACCGCCACCATGGCTCCCCGTTCCAAGGCGACCATGGCCGCGCGCCCGGTGAGACGGACCATCCGCCAGGAAGGAGCCAGCGAACCCAGCCCCACCAGGAGAGCCAGGGCCGGCGCCGGAATTCCCGCGGTCACGGCGACCACAAAGAAGACCGCTGGGACTGTGATGATGAGACAGGCCAGGGCGGTTGGACCCCAGGGCGGAAGCTGCTGCTGGTCCGCTCCACCCTCCAGCCAGGGGCAGACGGTGAGCATGAGCAGCAGCCAAAGCGGTGTGATGACCGCCCAGGGCATGCCCGGAGAGGATGCCAGCAACAGGGCCCCAGCAAAGACTGCGCTGAGCGCCAGGACCGCCGGCTCCATCCCATCGACCCAGGCCCGCCATCCCCGGGTGGCACCTGGATGCTGCGGTAGCCCAGCCCTGAGGGCCAGGAGGTAACAGACCAGAGCCCCCAGGTCGAGCCCTATCGAAGCCGGCGCGGGCAGGATGCCGGTGCCCGTCAGGCCAATCACCGCGGCCGCCGCAATCGCGAACGGTATGACCCTAGGAGGGGTAATGTGACGGCCCGACTCATGCTGGATGGGGGAATCCCGCAGAACTTCGGCAGCGTCAAGCCGCAGGGCGGCTGCACCGGCCGGCCTCCTGATCATCAAAGCCCCTCCGGGTTATCCACGCTCACCTGTGGATACTGTGCATACCCTGTCCGCCACGCTCGGCCTTCGCTCACGCTGGCGCCGATCTCGCGGCGGAGTCGGTGCGCCCATATCGGTCCAGCAGACGGACGACATCCTCGAGTTCGGGCGTTGAGACCTCGCACAGCTCGACTGTCGAGACCGCCCTCATCCGGTGAATCAGGTGGGGCGGTATGCGTTGGCAGTCGCCCGCTACCAGACGATGGGTGGTCAGCTCCGACTCCTCCTGACCCAGATCGAGTTCGAGCTCGCCCGAGAGCACCATTATCGACTCGTCCTTGCGGTCGTGGTACTGCAGGCTGAGCTCTTCCCCCGCGTCTATGTGCAGGATCTTCCCGGCGTAACGGTCCGTGACCGCGAACCAAATCTCAAAGCCCCACGGCTTTTCGACCCGGCGAACCGGCGCGTGGGAATCTGGCCCCTCAGCCAACCCCCGGATCCCCAATGACCCCCAGCTCCGCCTCGAAGTCATCCAGTAACCGCTGCACCCTGGCCGGGTCGGTTGACTCGCAGTAAACCCGCATCAGCGGCTCGGTCCCCGACATTCGAACCAGCACCCAGGAATCCTCGCCCAGCCAGTACTTGTAGCCATCGTCTGACCTCTCGGCGGTGACCCTCTCCTGACCGACGCTGACCAGCGGCTCCGACTTCATCCGGTGGACCAGCCTCTCTCTGACGGCCGGGTATGCATCCCGCTGAAAACGGTGATCCCGGCGTGCGTACGCATGGGGGCCGACCAGTGCCGCCACCTGTTGGCGAATCTCCGCCAACGGCCGGCCGGTCATGACCACCATCTCAGCGAACATGAGCCCGCTAAGGATCCCGTCCCGTTCCGGGATGTGACCCCGGAAGGCGAAGCCACCGGACTCCTCCCCGCCGAAGATTGCGTCGAGCTCACGCATGCGCGGCCCCAGGTACTTGAACCCGACCGGCAACTCCTCGACAGGGCAGGAATAGCGAGCGCCAAGGATGTCAAGCCGCCGGGTCATGGTTATCGACCGGACAACCGGCCCGCGCCACCCCCGGTTCTCGCACAGGTGCCACAGCAGAAGGGTGGCCACCTCCAGCTGGTCGATGAAGTCCCCTGTGCCATCGAACACCCCGACCCTATCGGCATCTCCGTCGTTGGCGATTCCGAGATCGAACTCACCACTGCGCAGCAACTCGCTCGATTGGCTGAGGTTGGCCGGAATTGGCTCGGGATGCATGCCACCGAAACCTGGATTGCGCTCACAGTGGAGCTGCTCGACGCGGGTGGTGCCGCCCTGCAGCAACTCCCGAACGTACCCCGCCCCAGCTCCGTACATGGCGTCGTGGAGAACCCTGAGTCCCGCACTTCGGATCTTGGGAAGATCTATGAGCCGCCCGATCTGGGCCCCATAGGCGGGCCGAGGGTCTACCTTCTCCACCAGCCCAGACGCCACCGCCTCCTCAAATGGAACCTGCCTGACCAGGTCGCCTGCCAGTACCCGATGTACCTCGTCCTCGAGTCGAGCGACGATGTCGGGCGACGCGGAACCGCCGTAATCGGGCTTGTACTTCAGTCCGTTGAACTCCGGCGGGTTGTGGCTGGCAGTGACCACAACTCCCCCCAGCGCTTTGCTGTCGACCACCATCCATGCCGCGGCCTGGGTCGGTGCCGGCCGATCAAGGAGAAGCACGGGCCTTCCGTTGGCCGCCAGAACCCTGGCGACCTCCTCCGCGAAGAGCTCCCCGCAATACCTGGTGTCGTGGCCAACAACCACACGACCATCCCGGGGTTGCAGCTCCAGGTACTGAGCGACCGCCTGACTCACCACCCGGACGTTGGCATAGGTGAAGTCATCTGCCACTATGCCCCGCCAGCCGTCGGTCCCGAAACTGATCTCTGGTGTTGCCACACCCCACCTCCTTGACCTGATCTGGTCGTGCCAATTGTAAGGTCGGCGACCGAACCGGCCTCGGTGATTGGCGACCCGGGTGACCCGGGCCGGAGGCTAAAGCAGCTCCGAGCGTCCCTCAGACCGAAGACGAGCAACCACCCGGGACACCTCCTGGACCCGGCTCAGGGGACAGACCAGAAGTGCGTCAGGGGTGTCGACCACGGCCAGGTCGGTCCCCCCGATCACCACCACCAGACGGCCTGAGGTGGAGTCGATGAAGCTACCTTGGCAGCCATCCAGCAACACCGCTCCGGAACTGACGTTTCCCGACGAGTCGGCCAGTCCGGCGGCCCCTCCCACCTGGTGCAGGTCGCGAAAGGACCCCAGGTCCGACCACTCAAGATCGCTGGGAAGAACACCCAGCCGAGAGCTCCTCTCCAGTACCAACCGCTCCACAACGCCCGAAGGGATCTGCGCCCACTCCTTGGCGAATTCCACGAAAGACGACTTGAGGAGTGCATCCCGCACGGCAGTCAGCACAGCCGGCGCGAACATGGCGAGTTCGGAGAGCAAGAGCTGAGCAGGCCACGCGAAGAGTCCAGTGTTCCAAAGGAAACGACCGGAGTCGACCATGAACAGTGCCAGCTCGTGGTCTGGCTTCTCCACGAACCGCACAGCCCGCCTCAACGGCCAGACCGCGCCGGGCAGCCCTGCCGGGCGGGGCCATTCATCCCCCGCCTCGATGTAGCCGAATCCCGGCGCCGCCCAAGTCGGCCGCAGCCCCACGGCGACCAACAGCTGTGCCTCCCGCGCCCACCAGGCGGCTGAGGCGAGAGCTCCGAACACGGCTGGGTCTGGGATGTAATGGTCTGCGTGGACCGAAACCATGACCGCGCCCGGGGTGATCCGCTCGGCCTCCAGCGCTGCCCATGCCAGAGCAGGACCGGTGCCACGGGGCTCGGGCTCGAGCAACAGATGTCCAGGCGGCAGCTCTGGAAGTTCCCTCACGACCTGAGGACCCTGCTCTGCCGCTGAGACTACCAAGACCTCTCCCCCGAGCCCTGCGGCCCGCTCGTATGCGTGTCGAAGTAGCGACCTTCCGTCAGGGGCCAGCGGGAGAAAGTGCTTAGGAAGGCGCTGACGAGACCGAGGCCAGAGCCGAGTCCCTGAACCCCCCGCCAGGATCACGCAGGTCAGGCGCGGCGGAGATGCGGGCCCTCCAAGGTCAGGCGCTACGGTCACCTCGTAGTCGCCCCTGGGCTGCCGATGGGCTCCACCCCGGCGTCCCGGGCCAGCTCCTCTCGATACGGTGTCCTCTCCCAGGGCAGATCGAGATCACTCCGCCCAAAGTGCCCGTATGCGGCAACCTGCCTGTAGATGGGTCGCCGGAGCTCCAGCTCCTTGATGATCCCGGATGGGGAGAGATCAAAGTACTCATCGACCAGGGCGGCGATCTGATCTCGGGGAATGGACTCCGTGCCAAAGGTCTCCACACCGACCCATACGGGACGGTTCACCCCAATCGCGTAGGCGAGCTGAACCTCCGCCCTGCGGGCCAACCCCGCGGCCACAAGGTTCTTGGCGACGTACCGGGCGCCGTAGGCGCCGGAGCGATCCACCTTGGTGGGGTCCTTGCCCGAGAACGCGCCTCCGCCGTGGCGACCGGCGCCGCCGTAGGTGTCCACGATGATCTTGCGCCCGGTGAGCCCCGCGTCACCCTGCGGGCCCCCGATCACGAAGCGCCCCGTGGGGTTGACCAGTACCCGAGTGTTCTCGTCAACCATGCCCTCCGGGAGTGCCGGCAAGATCACATGCTGGCGAATGCCTGCCTCTATCTCCTCCAGGCCAGCGTCCTCCGAGTGCTGGGCGCTGATCAGAACGGTGTCGATGCGAGTGGGCCGGCCGTCCTCTCCATACTCGACTGTCACCTGCGACTTGCCGTCTGGGCGGGCCCACCGTAGCTCCCCGCTCTTGCGCGCCTGTGCGAGCTGGCGGGCGAGTTGGTGGGCGTACTGGATGGCCGCCGGCATCAGCTCCGGGGTCTCGTCGGAGGCGTACCCGAACATCATCCCCTGATCACCGGCGCCCCCCTGATCCACCCCACGGGCGATGTCCGGAGACTGCTCGTCGATGCAGATCATGACCGCGCAGGTTTCCCAGTCGAAGCCGTATTTGGCTCGGACATATCCAATCTGCCTGATGGTCTCGCGGACGACCCGAGGCATGTCCACATAGCAATCCGTCGAGATCTCTCCAAGGAGAATCGCGGCACCGGTCGCCAGCGCGGTCTCGCAGGCGACCCGCGCCAGCGGGTCCTTGGCCAGGATGGCGTCGAGGATCGCGTCGGAGATCTGGTCGGCCATCTTGTCGGGGTGCCCCTCGGTCACCGATTCCGAGGTGAAAAGGCGCCGGTTTCTGCGATGGGTCAAGTCGGTCCTCCTGCTGCCCCACCGGAAGCCACCCGAGTTTTCTGGCGGGCCTTCTCCTGTCCGGGGCTTTGGCAATCATATTGAATGCCGTTCTCAGTGGACGCGCCCGCCCCCACCTCAGGGCCGACTGGTCAGACTCCGACCGGGTGCCAGACGGTCTTGAGCTCCATGCAGCGCAGTGCTAGCTCTGGGGTCAGAGGCGAGCTCCTAGGAGTGGGCGGCAAGACTCGCTTCACGCTGTCGGCGGCAGCTCGGGCCAGCTCGGTCCATTCGTCAGAGGTGCAACCGCATGCGTCCACCAGATCGACATCCCGGTGAGAGCCAACCCACGGCAACAGTTCGGATCGGAAACCACTTAGAAGCGCCGCCACCCCTGGTGGCAGGTCTCCGTTCTGAAGCGACTCGCCGAGCAGGAGTCCGGGCAAGGGGTCAATCTCAGAAACTACCGCCACCAGCGCGTTGCCGGAGCAGACTGCGGCCGCCAACCCTGTGACCAGTGGCAGCAGCGCCGGCTTTTGTGGGGCGACCAGGGCCACAACCCCTATCGGCTCCGGGACTGTGAAGTTGAAGTAGGGCCCGGCCACCGAGTTCACGCTTCCCCCCAGCTGCACCAGCTTATCCGCAGCTCCGGCAAAGAACACCAGGGAATCAAGGCACCGGTCGAGTTGCCGAGCCGCGGCCCGGCCGCCTCCCAACGGACTCGCGAACTGGCCCCGTCCGGTCTCCATCATCTCCGCGATCCGGTACAGCACCTGTCCCCGGTTGTAGGCGGTTCTAGCGCCCCACGCCGGCTGGGCCCTCCGCGCGGCCGCTACCGCGTCCCGAAGATCCTTGCGGGAGGCGCGAGGCACGTTGATCATTCCGGCCACCTCATAGACGCGCCCGGACTCCGATCTTGAAAAGGCCCCATCGAGGTACAGCTTTGGCGTCTTGGCGACCGAGGGAGGGGTCACTTGAGCTCCAGATAATCGGCCAAGCCCTGAACCCCACCCTCCCGGCCGAACCCCGACTCCCGGAACCCCCCGAACGGAGCTGCGGGGTCGAACTGGTTATAGGTGTTGGCCCAGACCACCCCCGAGCGCATCCGCTCCGCCATCCAGAGAATCCGGGAGCCCTTGGTCGTCCAGACGCCCGCCGACAGACCGTAGCGGGTGTTATTGCCCCTGGCGACGGCCTCCGCCGCCGTGCGAAAGGTCATGACCGGCAGCACCGGGCCGAAGATCTCCTCCCTGGCGATCCGATGAGCCGGAGACACCTCGGTAAAGATGGTGGGCGCGAACCAGAAGCCGCGCTCCGGAAGGTGGCAGGGCGGTTGATAGATATGGGCTCCCTCGGCAACCCCACTCTCGACCAGAGCGCTGATCCGTTGCAGCTGCTCCCTGGAGTTGATCGCCCCGATGTCGGTGTTCTTGTCCAGCGGGTCCCCCAGCCGCAGCCTACCGACCCGCCGGCGCAGCCGCCGCATGAACGGCTCGGCAATCGACTCCTGCACCAGCAAGCGACTCCCGGCACAGCAGACATGCCCCTGGTTGAAGAAGATCCCGTTGACGACGCCCTCGACCGCCTGATCCAGCGGGGCGTCGTCGAAGACCACATGGGCCGCCTTGCCCCCGAGTTCCAGAGAGAGGTGCTTGCCACTACCGGCCAGAACCCTCTGGATCTCCTTGCCGACCGCCGTGGACCCGGTGAAGGCCACCTTGCGCACTCCCGGGTGACGGACCAAAATGCTCCCGCATTTGGGGCCTCCCGTAACTATGTTCACCACCCCGTCGGGAAGCTCCGCCTGACGGCAGATGTCGGCAAACAGAAGAGCTGTGAGCGGAGTGGTCTCCGCAGGCTTGAGGACCACGGTGTTGCCGGTTGCCAGAGCCGGGGCGATCTTCCAGGAGAGCATCAGAAGGGGGAAGTTCCAGGGGATGATCTGGGCCACCACACCCAAGGGGCCCCTCCGACCCTTGGGAAACGCGAAGTCCAGCTTGTCCGCCCAGCCTGCATGGTAGAAAAAATGCTGGGCGGCTAGGGGAATGTCGAAGTCACGCGACTCCCGGATGGGCTTTCCCCCGTCCAGGGTCTCGACCACCGCGAGTTCCTTCGAGCGCTCCTGGATCAGGCGAGCGATCCGGAAGAGGTACCGTGCGCGGTGGGCGCCGGGCAGCCGAGACCAGGTCGAAAAAGCGCTGGCCGCCACCGCCACCGCGCGGTCAACGTCCAGCGAGCCGGCCTCGGCGACCTCTGCCAGCGGCTCTTCGGTGGCTGGGTTGATCGTGGATCGGTAGCTGTTCGATTTGGGCTTTGTGAAGGCCCCGCCAATGAAGAGTCCGTAGCGTTGCTGGAGTTGGACATGGTCTGTGGCTTCGAGGGCCGGCGCGTACGGCAGCCTATCGAGTTCCATCGGCTCCACCGGCTCCTCGCCAAAGACAGCCGGTGCCTCTTGTTTGATCACCTCACGCCTCGGTGAAATCGTCGGGGGACTGGTATCCACCACTTCGCTCCCTCTGAATCTGCATGAGTATGTCGTTGAGCAGCGACGAGGCGCCGAGGCGGAACCGCTCGGGGGTCAACCACTCCCCTCCCAATATCTCACTGACCGCCACCAGGTAGGCGATCGCCTGCTTGGAGGTCCGGATACCACCCGCCGGTTTGAAGCCGACCAGCCTTCCGGTTGCCCAGGCGAAGTCCCGAATCGCCTCCAACATCACCACCGCCACCGGAATGGTCGCCGCGGGCTGGATCTTCCCGGTGGATGTCTTGATGAAGTCAGCTCCCGCCTCCATGGCGAGCCAGCTGGCATGTCTCACCTGATCCATCCCGCCCAGCTCGCCCGTTTCCAGGATGACCTTGAGATGCCTGGGGCCGATGGCCTGCTTCACGGCTGCAATCTCCTCTTGCATCTGCCGGTACCGGCCGGCAAGGAACGCCCCCCGATCGACGACCATGTCGATCTCGTCGGCGAAGCGGGAGACCTCGGTCGCCTCGGCGACTTTGATCTCCGGCGAGACCTGACCACTGGGAAATCCGGTTGCCACCGCGGCGACCTTCACCGAAGTTCCGCGCAGGAGCTCAGAAGCCCGCTCCGCCTGGGCCGAATACACGCACACCGCAGCGACCGAAGGGGACTCCAAGCCGCCCGGCGTCGGATGCAGCGCTTTGGCGCAGAGAACGGCCACCCTGCCAAAGGTGTCGGATCCCTCGAGCGTCGTGAGGTCGATGCAACGGATGGCGAGATCTAGGGCTTGGAGCTTGGCGGAGCGCTTGACAGATCTCCCGGCCAGCAGTCTAGCCCGCGCCTCCACCCCGACGGCGTCGATCGAGCTGACTGGGTCAATCGACGACCAAGGCAACGCCGCCGTCTGGGAAGTGGCCATCGGCGCCAATTATGAAAGGAGCGGAGCCGGACTGCCTGCGGCCGCTGCCTGCCCGCGTGCTGGGGCGCTGGATGCTCCAGGTACGATTTGCAGGAGCTGTGAGGGCCACCTAGCCTTGGTGAATCGCGAGAGGAGGTTCTGTCAGATGTCCACCGAGAAGACGATCGAATGGGAAGCTCTGAGGCGGGCAGCCCAGCGGGCCGCTGGTAACGCTTACGCCCCCTGGTCGCGGCTCCATGTCGGAGCGGCCGCGCTCACCGAACTTGGGTCGGTGGTTACCGGATGCAATGTCGAGAACGCCTCCTTCGGTCTGTCTCTCTGCGCTGAGTGCGGTTTGGTGTCGGCCCTTCGCTCAGGCGGCGCGGAGCGGTTGCTAGCGGTGAGCGTGGTCACCGAGGACGGCCGGCCCCTGGCCCCCTGTGGCAGGTGTCGGCAGCTCCTGCTTGAGCACGGGGGCCCGCAGCTCCCGGTCGACGGTGGGCCGGACTCACAGCCCATCTCGCTGGCCGAGCTTCTACCAGGAGCTTTCGACGCATCCGAGCTGTCCCGTCGCCAACCGTGACTCAATCGGCCCCCGGGCCCTCGGTACTGGAGATGATTGCAGCCAAGAGGAGTGGACACCGCCTTGGTGCGGGAGATATCCAATCCCTCTTTTCCAGCTACCTCGGTGGGGAGGTCGGAGACGAGCAGATGGCAGCGTTGCTGATGGCGATCTGCTGGCGCGGTATGGACAGTGACGAGCTAAGTGGCTGGACGGGAGCGATGGTCGGGTCCGGGGTGCGGCTGGACCTGACCGCTCTCTCTCGACCCACTGTCGACAAGCACTCGACGGGCGGGGTCGGTGACAAGGTCTCTCTGGTCCTGGCACCGCTGGTGGCCGCCTGCGGGGCAGCGGTGCCGCAGCTCTCCGGGCGTGGCCTGGGCCACACCGGAGGCACCCTTGACAAGATGGAGTCGATCCCGGGCTGGCGGGCCGAGCTGACCGCAACCGAGATGCTGGAGACCCTGGAGACCGTGGGCTGCGTCATCTGCGCGGCCAGCCCCGAGCTGGCGCCGGCAGATCGCCGGCTGTACGCCCTCCGGGATAGGACCGGCACCGTCGACTCCCTGCCTCTCATCGCCAGCTCGATCATCTCCAAGAAGGTTGCGGAAGGAACCGGAGCACTGCTGTTGGACGTGAAGGTCGGCACTGGAGCCTTCCTTCCGGAGATCGGGCAGGCCCGAGCCCTAGCCCAAACCATGCTGGAGCTTGCAACCGCCTACGGGGTCAAGACCGCGGCCTTACTCACGGAGATGGACACCCCCTTGGGCCAGGCGGTGGGAAACGCGCTTGAGGTCAGCGAGGCTATTGAGGTCCTCCATGGAGGCGGCCCCACCGACCTCCGAGAGCTGGTCGTGCAAGAGGCACGCGAGATGCTGCAGCTGGTCGGGCTCTCCGCGGACCCCAAGAAGGCGCTCGACGACGGCCGCGCGTGGGCATCCTTCTCGGCCATGGTTCGAGCGCAGGGCGGGGACCCGGATGCGGCCCTCCCCCAGGGAGCAACCCTCCACGTCGTCGAGGCGGAAAGAGGGGGCGTCCTATGGAAGCTGGACGCCAAAGACATAGGGGTTGCCTCCTGGCGACTGGGAGCAGGCAGGGCCAGCGCCCACGACAGTGTCTCACCGGGGGCCGGCGTCATCTGCCGGGCGATAAGGGGCCAGATGGTTTCCCGCGGGGATCCACTGCTCGAGCTGGTGGGAGACGAGCCGTCAAAGGTCGGGTCCGCGCTGGCCGCCCTCACACAGGCGATCGAGATCAGGGACGATCCCTACCCGGAGTCGCCTAAGGTGTTGGAGCGACTTTTGCCGCAGCGCGACGGTGGAGCCGGCCCCAACTGAATCCCATCAGGTGCCCGTGAGCGGATCGACGCGGGCGGCCCGCTCGCTTAGACGAAGGGGCCCAGGTCGGCTGGAGGCGGAAGAGACGTGGACGCCCACCGACTCCTGGAGCTTCGCCTCATTCTGCCTCGGAATGCTGCTCGAGTCGTACGTCTTCGGGACGGCGACGATCGCCACCGGGTGGGTCCACACCCCGGTCGTGCTGCGCTCCCTACTGCTTTCCTGGTCTCCCATTTGGCAGATCCTGGGCATCGCCTGCTTCGGACCAATGGCCGACAGAATCGGGCGGCGCCCGGTCTTCTTCATCACCCTTGGGCTGTACGGAGCGGGGGGTATCGGGATCGTCTTCAGCTCCAGCTACCAGCTGATCCTGATCTCCCTGGCGGTGATGCTGCTGGCGGCAGGCGGCGAGCTCAACGGGATCCTGGTCACCTCCCATGAGGTGATGCCCGCCCGGCACCGGGGCAAGACGATGATGCTGGCGATCAACTTCGCCAACCTCGGCGGTCTCACCCTGGCGGGAATGTCGCTCATCGGCGGCCCCCACGGGATCGCGGCTCAGCGTCTGGCAGTTGGCGCCGCGTTCCTCTTCCTCAGCGTCTGCCTGCTGGTCATGAGACTGCACACCCCAGAGTCGGTGAGGTGGCTGCGCTCCAAGGGCAGACAGATCGCCGCCGACGAGGTGGTCCGCCGCCACTACCCGGCGGATGCACCATCAGCTCCACGACTCACCGGCGAGCCGGCCACGGCCCCGAAAGATCAGGCAGCCAGCGCATCACCGCTCTGGCTGCGAGTGTTCGCCACCTGCGCCACGATCTTCGCTGGCACCGCCGGCTACGGGCTTATGGTCTACGTGCTGGGTCCCGACCACCTGCCGAAGCTCTCGGCGGCGATCCTCCTGGTGGCAGGAGCGACCGAGCTTGCCGTCGGCCTGTTCGCCTTCTGGGCCGACCGCTGGAGCCGGAAGCTGACTCTGCTGGTCGGCTACCTGGGGTGTTTCGGGGTCAGCGTGGCCATCGCGGTCGCAGCCCATGCCTGGCAAGGGTCACTGGGCTTGTTCTTCTCCCTCCTCATCCTCCTCAACGTGTTCCTGTCGGTTGAGTTCCTGGCCAGCACAACCCTCCAGGGCGAGGTCTGGGAGACCCGTCGGCGCGCCACCTACACGGCGGCGGTCCGGTTCGTGAGCGTCGGGCTCTACATCGCCACCATCTACCTGACCCAGGGGCTGAGCCTCTACCAGTTCACCTGGTTTGCAGTTCTGGTGTGGGGCATCGGGGTGGCAGGTGCCCTCGCCTGGTTTGTCGGTGGCACCGAGACCGGTCAGGGCGCAACCCTGGAGGCGGCCTCGGGCCAGCGGGCTGGTAATTGACCCACGCCTGGACGATGTCGCTGCAGACTCCAATCAACTTCAGCCCGCCGTTGATGGCCGCGAAGTTGGTCCATCAATGCTAGCCCCCGATCACCCCCTCCAAAAAAAGGGCTCGAAAGCGCTCCACGTCCAGCTGGTCCAAAAAACGCACATTTCTCCAGCCCTCGGCCGGGTCCGATTTGGGGTTGGCCGGGTCGACACGAAGATCGCATACGGTGGTGCCCCGAGTTCCCCCGCGCAGCTCCACCTGTGTCGAAAGGGATCGATAGGTCGCCAGCTCCGGATTGAGCACCAGTGCCAAGGCGAGGGGATCGTGCAAGGGGCAGGTGCGCCCAGGCAGCCACTGTTGGTAGACATCTAGGTAGTGGTCCAGGATGGCCCACGCGAACTGGGCTCTGGCGGATGTCGCGGTACGAATGGCCTCCAGATCAGGAGGAGTGAGCAGCGCCTGCATGGTGGCGTCCAGACTGACCATGGTCACCTTCCATTTTGCTTCGATCACCAGCTGAGCGGCCTCGGGATCGTGCCAGATGTTCGCCTCGGCGGTTGGGGAAACGTTCCCAGCAACGGAGACTGCGCCTCCCATGACGACAACCTCGGGGATGAGGGAGGGGAGCTCAGGGTCCAGCAGCAGAGCCAGCGCCAGGTTGGTGAGCGGACCTATGGCGACCAAGGTGAACTCCCCAGGCCGCTGGTGCGCAATCCGAAGGAGATTCTCGGCGGCCGACCCTGGCTCGACCGATCGCCCAGGCGGGGGCTGGTTGGTGTTACCGAGGCCGTCATCTCCGTGCACGTGTTCGGCGGTCATCAGGGGCTGAGCCAGAGGCCTGGCTGCCCCAACGCTGACCGGCACCCCCTCAAGGCCGGCAATCTCGAGGACCCTTAGGGTGTTGCGAGCTCCGATGGGGGCGGGCACGTTGCCGTGGACCGAGCCTGCGGCCAGGATCTGCCCGCCCCGTCCGGTGAAGTCGAGAATTGCCAGGGCGTCGTCGATTCCGGTGTCGCAGTCGAGGACGATCGCTGGTGGCTTCATGTGATTCCCCTTATGGGTGCTGATGTAGGTGGTGCATCACCGATGGTCGGCAGCCCGATCCCGGACCCGGATAGCTTCCAACCCCCGGAGCACAAAACGTGGCTTCCAAAGGGGCTCTTCCCGCAGCTCCAGTTTGGGCATCTTATGCAGCATCGCTCGAAACAGGATGTCGAACTCGAGCTTGGCCAGTGGGGCACCCAGACAGTAATGGATGCCCGCGCCGAAGGAGAGGTACGGGTTCGGATCGCGATCCAACACTAGGCCGTCGGGGTCGCGAAAGACCGAGCCGTCACGGTTCGCCGCCGCAAAAAGAAGGGCAACCTCGTGACCTCGTGGGATTGTCACCCCATCAATCTCAATATCCTCCAACACCCAGCGCTCGAAGAGCGGGGCCGGCGTGTCATAGCGGAGCAACTCCTCGATGGCAGACGGAACCAACTCAGGGCGAGCGCGCAGTTCGGCCAGCGCGGCCGGATGGCGGAACAGCGCCCACCATGAGTTTGCGGCTCCGTTCACCGACGCCTCATGGCCGGCGTTGAGCAACAGCACCACAGTCGCCACCAGCTCGTCCTCGGTCAGCCGATCTCCCGACTCGACGACCCTGGCCAACTCAGATAGCAGGTCCTGAGCAGGGCCGCCATGCCGAGAGCGAAGCAGGGTGCGGAGGTAGGTGGCGAACTCCGAACTGGCAACTGTCGCCCGATGCTGATAGTCCAGCGGTGGGTTCAGCTCAAACATCAAGGTGATATCCGCCGACCACGGTCGGAGAAGCTGGCGATCGCTGTCAGGGATGCCCAGCATGTCCGCGATAACGGTGACCGGGAGCTCTTCCATCAGGTCGCCAATGAGATCGAACTCGACCATCTGCTTGGCCCTTTCGATGAGCCCATCCACGATCACTTCGATTCGCGATCGCATCCCCTCCACCGCCTTGGGGGTGAACGCGCGAAGAACCAGCCGACGCAGCCTGGTGTGGTCTGGAGGCTCGCGGTCCAGCATCTGGGGCCAAAGGAGATCCCAGAACGGTTTCTGCCAATCCGGCGGGGGCGTGCGCCCCCACTCCTCATCTGTGGCGAGGTGGCGATAGGTCCGACCCAACCTGCGATCCCTGAGCAGGGCGTTCACGTCACGGTGGCGTGAGATCAGCCACTGGTTGGTGGACTCGTCCCAGACCACAGGGCAGTTCTCCCTAAGCCGGGCAAGCACCGGATAGGGGTCAGCTACAAACTCCATGGAGTCGGGGAGATACCCCATCTCAGAAGGAGTGAACCCGCCAGCCTCACCCATAGCCGACACCACGGGCCGCCTCCTGGCCCCGCGATCCCAATTGCGGACGATATTCCCCCAGCCCTGCTGGCGTCATTGGCGTCCCAGCCAGCTGTCGTGGGTTAGGCGGTAGAGCACTTGACTGGAAAGCGGATGGACCAAACGCAGGCTCGGATGAGCGAAGTCCTCGGCCTTGTCATGCCTCATTCCCAACCGCCGCATGACGGCCCGCGATCTGGCGTTGGCGTTGGTTGTGAAGGAGACCACCTCTAAGAGTCCGAGTTCGCAGAAGGCGACTCGGAGTGCAGCATCCGCGGCCTCCGTAGCGTAGCCTCGGCCCCAAGCTGAACGGACCAGCCGCCACCCCACCTCCACCGCCGGAGTGAACGCGGCCGCGAAGCTGGGAACCGACATTCCGGTGAACCCGATCCACTCCTTGGATTCCATCAACTCAACCACCCACAGTCCGAAGCCGCGGAGCTCCCATCCGGCCTCAATCCGGTCCATGAACTGGTCACTCTCCACACGGGTCAGGGTGCGAGGGAAGAACTCCATCACCTCGGGATCGGCGTTCATCGCTGCGAAAGGCAGCCTGTCTGCCGACCTCCACCTACGAAGCAGAAGCCTCTTGGTGGCAACCATCTCCCAACTGGGGTGGGCGTCGCGACCAAGGATCGAGCTCACCTTCGCCACGCCTGCTACCGCCTGGGAGATTGTCGACGACCCAGCACCCCACACCCCGAGGCGGATTCCGGTCGTGCGTCGATCACAGCCGAACCACCTCGGGCGGGCCACAGCGCGCCAGCAGCTCCTCGACCTCGGACGCGGATGGCAGTGAGCTGGTGGCCCCCGACCGGGTTGTTGCCAGGGCGCCGGCGGCAGTCGCTCTCGCCAGCGCCTGTTCCCACTTCTCCCCTCGGGCAAGACCCGCGGCCAGCCCCCCGCAGAAGGCGTCTCCAGCCGCGACGGTGTCGACGGTGTCGACGGGGATGGCGGCTATCGCCATCTTCCCCTCGGAGTCCAGGTAGACAGAACCTCGCTCACCCATGGTCACCAGCACCGCCCCACAGCCCGAGCTCAGCAGCTTCGAGGCCGCACGCACCGCGCCCTCGGTGGTGCCGGCATCTTCCCCTGTGAGGGTCGCCGCTTCGAACTCATTGGGGACCAGGATGTCCACCAGCGAGAGGGTGTCGGCTCCGAGGTCGGCGGCTGGGGCTGGGTTGAGGATTGTGAGCACCCCGTGGTGGCGAGCGATCCGCAACGCTTCCCGCGTCGCGCGGATGGGGATCTCCAGTTGGGTCAGGAGCACCTTGGCCCCAGCGATCACCCCTCTGGCAGCCTGCGACGCCAGCTCGTCCATGCTCTGGTTGGCGATGGGGACCATGACGATGCTGTTCTGCCCCCTAGCATCCACCCTTATGTGGGCGATTCCGGTGGCCAGCTCCGGGTGCCTCTCGACCCCGCTGGAGTCGACGCCATCTGCCGTCAGCTGAGCCATCACCTGGTCTCCGAAGGAGTCCTGCCCGATGCGGCCGACGATGGCGGTTGATGCGCCCTGACGCGCGGCCGCGATCGCCTGATTGTTCCCCTTACCGCCCGGGACCATCGCGAACCTCGTGCCAAGGACGGTCTCCCCGGCGACCGGAAGCCGCTCACTTCCGGCGGTCAGGTCAATGGTCAAAGACCCCACCACCACCACCTGGCTCACCCTCCAAACCCCAGCATCATGACCCACACGGGCAACTCAGTTGCCGGCGAGGGGTGGGCCTCGTGCTTCGGGCTCCCTGGTGGCAGGCGGATATGGCCCTGCCCTTCGCCCATATCCCCAGCGGGACCGACTCAGAGGCAGACATGACTCAGTCGTCGACCCCCAGCCGGGATAGGACGCCCTCCATGAAGCGGTCCGCATCGATCTCGATCGCCACCTGGATGAGCGGCCTGGTTTCCGGGCTGCCGCCGATCGTGATCCGACGATCCGCGACGGTGGCGCCTCGAGTCCTCCGACCTTCCAACTCAACTCGCACCGGCAACTCCGCATATCGCCCCAGTGACCCATCCACGAGAAGGGCCGCCGCCAAGGGATCGCAGAGCTCGAATCTGGCGTAGTCCGTCATCTGTTGCTGGAGGATTCGAGTCGCGAACATCGCCTTGGCCGCTCGGCTCCCGGCGAGCCTGCCGAACTCCTTCTCTCCCAGCACCACCTGCCCTGTAGCCTCCAGCCCTACCAGCACCAGACGGGCCCACTGTCCACGGAGGACGATCTCGGCTGCCTCGGGGTCGTGAGCAATGTTGAACTCCGCCCACGCGCTCTCGTTCCCCGGGCAGGTGACCGCCCCGCCCATGACGATCACCTCGGCCAGCAGCTTGGGAAGCCTGGGCTCAATCGAAAGGGCTAGCGCCAGGTTGGTAAGCGGTCCGATGGCGAGTAGGCTGATCTCACCAGGCCGACTTCGGGCGAGGCGGATCAGCTGGTCGACCGCTCCCTCGGAGGAGGGGCTCCTTGGAGATGGAGGAAGGTTCGAGTCTCCGAGCCCATCCCTCCCGTGGAAGTATTCGGCATGTCGGGGCTCTTGCAGGAGAGGCTGTCGAGCACCGATCGCCACCGGAACGTCCTCCAGAGCTGCGACGTCCAGTACGCGCAGGGAGTTGGCGGCTCCCAACTCCGACCCCACATTGCCATCGACAGTGCCGACCGCGACCAGCTCCACTGCGGGGTCGGAGGCTAGATACAGCAGGGCGAGGGCGTCGTCGATGCCGGTGTCGCAGTCGACTACGACAGGCCGTCGCGAATTGGGATTGGTCATCGCCCCGCATCGGTAGGGGCGGAACTCGCTTGCTCGCCCGATGTGAGATGGTCCCGCCAGCGGTCCAGCGTCTCCAAGCACCCCTCCAAGGAGGTGTAGACCGCACCCGCCCGTTGAATGCAGCCGAGTACGTAGAGGTTGACCCCTCGTCCCTCGAAACCCACACTGGCCCTGGTGTCGGTGAGTATCCCAACGATGCCCACCTTGCTCTTATCTTGCTGCATCAACCCGTAGAACAGCCCAATCTCACAGGCGGTGCCGTCGTCGACCGTTGGCCCGTCCAGAAGGGCCACCACCGCATTTGCGTTTAGCAGACCGGTGTTGTCCTTGGTGAAGATCAGGTCCGCCATCTCCTGCTGCTGGAAGTGGCCAAGTTCGTCTGGCGCGGCCCCTTCCCGCGCCGCGGGAGCGCTGAACTCCTGTTCGTGAGGCACGAAGCACTCGTAGCCACAACTCCTAAGTACGGCTGCGTTCTCCGCGATGAACGCGCGCTCATAGGGGGTGAACAGCGGCCCGGCCATGTAGATGCGCATAGCTCCCTTCACTTTCGATTTCCGAGTCGTGGGTCCTGACATTCAAGGGATCAACAGTCGCCGAGTCGGATTCTACGGGCGCCTGAACCTGACCGCGGAAGGCGGTTGGGGGCCTCTCCCCCTCGAGCAGGATGTCCCCCTGCCTGGATCGGTCGCACTCCGGAGAAGGGGTGTCCGGCCCATCACAGGGCCGGACACCCGCCTCCTTCAGGCGGCCCCAGCAGTACCCGAAGCAACGTCAAGGCTGACTCCACTGCCAGTCTCGACGCCCCGGGCGGCCCAGACGATGGAGGCCAGAGCTCCGACGGCCCAGACTCCAAGGCTGAAGAGCACAAAGTTATTCAGGCTGTAGCTCTGGGTCAGATAGATGGTTGGAATGTAAAGTCCGATGCCCACAAAGCGCACGATTGCGGTGTAGGTCCCTCGCCGTTCGGTCGGCCAGACCTCTCCCTTTAGAGTGTCCTGGCTCAGGTAGCTGACGTTGCTGAAAACATTGAGCACCACCAGCAGGAAGAAGAAGAGCGCCGCCGATGCCGCCCAGGCGCTGGTCGTGACCGCGATGAGCAGGGTCGCCAGAAAGGTCCCGCAATACCCCACCAAAAGCATCTTCTTACGGCTCCAGCGCTCGGCCCACAGCGCGTAGAAGCCGGAGATGAACCCGGTCAGGCTGGCCACCAGCAGGATGGCCGCCGTGAGCTTGGGGAAGTGAGCGGGTCCGAGGACGTAGGTCAGGAGGCCGAACCCGGTGGTGCCGGCGAAGGCCAGACAGCTGATGACGATCAAGCGCAGGCCGAGGGAGACGTTCTTCACCGTCCCCTTGGCTTTGGCGGAGGCGGTCTCAGCCGCGGCCGCGGCATCCCTGGCCCGATACTCCTCGACTCCGTAGAAGCGAGCAATCTCGGAGTCCGCCCGAGCGGTCTGTCCCTTCGAGCGGAGCCACCTGATCGACTCGGGCGTCCTGGTCCTTGCGAAGAACAAGACAGCCAAGACGACGATGAAGGTGGCGGCGATCATGCCACGCTCGAAGGCAATGCCCTTATAGGCGCTGAGGAGGGCAACCGCTGCCAGGATGAGGCTGCCCAGGTTGATCCCGTTGATCTCCAACATCATGGTCTTGCTGCGATGTCGGGCCGGCATCACCTCATGCGAGGCGGTCATGATGGTGTTCATCTCACCGCCTGCCGCAAAGAGCATCAGCGCCAGGAAGATCAGGATCAACCAGTAGGTGAAGCTGAAAACCAGACCCACGGCCCCAACGCCGTAGAGGGCCATGGTGATGTAGAAGGTTGTCTTCCTGCCCACTCGGTCGGACAACGGTCCGGCCACCGCGATCCCGACGATGAGCCAGAGCGGTGCCCAGGACAGGAGAAGTGAACGTAGGGTGGTGGGCATGGTCACCCACCCTGTCGCGATCGCGGCCATCCCGAAGATGTAGGCCTCGAGGATCATTCCCAGGACGAACGAGGTGAAGTTCCAGCTGTCGGTCGGTATCCAGTGCTCAGTGCTTGAGTCAGTCGCCCGGGCGACACCCATAGTTGAATCCACAGCCTCCCCTCCAAAGAACAGCTTGTCCAAAGACCGCAACCGGTTGCGAAGATGCTAGCGACGTTCGCCGAAGGTGTCAAGGGGTGGACGCGACAGCGCGTGGCAGTTCATCGATTCTTGTCGCACTTAACAGTTCAGCGATTCTTGTCGGTCATGAAGCAGCCGATCACGTTGAACTTCGGTGGCTGAAGGTGGGCGAGTGCCGGTCGGAGGGCAACACACACCAGTATCCCTAGCGGGGGCAATCAAAAAGGCGCGGACACGACCTGGGTTACATGTGCGGCCTGGTAAAGCGCCGTGCCGGCCGCGAGTGTCCGCAACCATGGTTCTCGAGACAGCCCACCCCATGTGCCCACAGCCCCGCCTTAGCGTGACTCTTCGGTAAAGTGTTCCCGGAGGGCTCGAACTTGGGGGTATTCAGTTCAGGGCCTCCTCGGCGCCACCGAGCAGTACACGTGTCAGCCGATTGCGCTCCCCGAGAAGCTGAGCCAAGGCGGCGTCAAGCTCCGCATCGTTAACTACCAGGGGACGATGCGTAAAGGCCGGTCCCCTTTGATCCGCGGACCCATTGGCCACGACTGCGCCGCCATCGGCCGCGATCAGTGCCGCCCGCCGGAGCAGCTCCTTGAGAAATGAGGCCGTCACACCCTCGGTTCGCTCGATCACCGGTGAGAGGTCAGCTACTTCCAATGCCACGTTGCCCTTGTACAACTGGATGAGGCGCTGGCGTCCCTCAGCATCTGGAAGAGGTATCTCCACCGCCTGATCCACACGGCCGGGGCGTGCGGCCAAGGCGGGCTCGAGCAGATCCGCGCGGTTGGTGGTGAGCACGAAGGCCACATCGATGTCCTCACCAAGGCCATCCATCTCGTTGAGCAATCGGAAAAGGAGCGGGTTCTGGCCCGGATGCATTCCGCGCTGCTCCGCGATGAGGTCCACGTCCTCCACGACCACCACCGACGGCTGCAAAGCGCGGGCGATTGAGCAGGCCGGCCCGATCGCACCCAAGGCGTCGCCCGATAGGACAACGGCGGTTACCCCCTCCAACAGGCTGAGGAGGTAGCGCACGGTGTGGGTCTTGCCGGTGCCGGGCGGCCCGTGCAGCAACAGACCTCTCTTGAGGTGCTGACCGGCGGCTCTCATCACCTCCCGGTGGCGAGCTATCCCGACAACCTGCTGTTCGACCATCTCCAGTACTCCCGGCGGCAGCACCAGCGCCTCACGGGACAGCGCGGGGCGGTGTTGAAAGCCCAGGGGTGCCTGATCCGGGCCGAACATCTCCGAGCCAAACGCGACCACCTGACCACGAAAGACGTTGTAGACAAGAGCCGCCTGCCGAATCTCAGCCAACGCTTCGGAGGCCCGGTCGGTGTTCGGACCAGTCACCTCCACTGAGACCGACGGGCCGGTGGGCCCGTGAGCGTCGCCCTCCCGAACCAGGATCGCCAACGGCCCTGCGGGCTCGCTGACAAGATAGAGTGCGCAGCGGACGGCGGGGTGCGTGGCGCCGTCCGGCCCGCAGGCAAGGCTCACCATGGACACGCTGCCAATCCCTGGACCGTACGGGGCGGACGCCGGCTGGCGGAGGTCGGCAAGGGTGAAGCTGCGGTGCTCGAAGCCGGTGATACCAACCAGCAGATGGGATCGACCCACTTCGCCCAGCCAGTGCTCCAGGCCGACTTGAAGGTTCACGTGGTCGTATGGCGGCCACTTCGCACCCACAACGGGAAGCGAAGACGCCCCCTGACCCAAATGCTCGACGAGCAGGCGATCGAGCGTCGGCACCTCGTCGGCACGGGCCACCACCACGGCCTTGCGCACGAGCCTCCGGCCCAAGCGCGAGAGGTCGGCTACTTCCGGTCGCAGCCGGGCTCCGTCCGCACTCCCGATGTCACTAGGGCGGTATGTCGGACCGGATTCGACCGACGCTCCACTCCCGCGGCGCCTCATCGGTGAGTACCCCGTCCATCCCACGCGCTCATGATAGTTGCCGTGCCAGCATAGCTGCCAAGTTGGCAATTCGAGGGACCCGCCCCGGGCAGGTGTTCGCACCGTGAATCGGGGAACCCCTCGGACCCCGCAACGGCGGAAGCCAAGGATAGGCCCCAAGAGATCCATCCGGCCCGATCCACAGTTCCATAGCATCTCGGACGACCTCGCTTAGCCTCAATTTGTCAGTAGCGCTCTGAAACCTGGGGATTTGGTGGTCGGCCGGCGGCGTGGCCATGCCCAGTACGGCACGACTCTCGCCGCGGCGGGCAAGAGGTGGGTGCCAGCACCTTCAAGGGGTCGGTAGGCGGCCTGTGGTGCCTCCGCGGATGGGAGCAGGACGCGCTCGGATCGCGTCCTGCCCCTCCCCGTCATCGCCGGCCTCGCGTCGGCTCAGGGGCTGATGGGCAGAGCGCGCAAGCTCTGGAAGGCGAGTGCCAGGTCCCTGGCCCAGGGCCAGTTGGCGTCGAGGCGCAGGATGGTGCGGCGGCCGGAGTGGACCAGCCGGCCGGCGACTTGGAGCACCTAGTAGCGCAGGCGCTTGGGCCGGGTCGGCCCGGATCGTATTCTCTTCTCCACCTCCTGACGGCCCCTCATCTACCCCCAATTCCGGTGCTCACGGGGCACGGAGTCGTACCATGCGAATCTTGCCACCTCGGCCAGCGGGCGACAGCGCTCGCACGACAGGCTTTGACCAGTGGGCAGCGCCGCCGAGCACAGACCGCAACTGGCCGAGGAGGCATTCCCAGCACTGCTGCTGTTGGCCACGGTCAATCCTCCACAAAGGGATCTGACATCCTGCCAGTGATCCCGCACTTGCCCGCTGCCAACCGCAGCCGGACAACGTCTTCTCCCGAGGGCACCTTGCGTGGACCGAGGTTGCCGGGGCAGCAAGGGGGAAGTCTCGACGCTGTCCATTCTGAACCCACTGGAATCATAGCATTGGGACCTCGCCACTGACACCCGTGTTGGCATTGGTAGAAGCGGGTCCGTCGAAACGCTCGGTGGGTGCCGGTCAGCCGGCACCCACCGAGCGGAGCAGGTAGGGCCAGCGGCTGTTGCGGCTGGCGGAGATCCCGACCCCGTCAGGAGGGTGGCCGAAGGACTGAGGCGCGATCCCCGGTATCGGAACGCGGACTCTCCAGACGTAGCCGCCCGGAGTTCAACGGCTACTCCCGCGCCGCGATGGTTACGGTGATCCGGCTCGGTGACCCGATAACGGCGTGCGCCGCCTTTTGCAGGTAGAGGGTGCCGACGACAGGGCTACCGGGGTGGCCCGGCGGCTGGCCCGCCTCGTCGCCGGCGAACCGGATGGTGTTCTTGGTCTCCCGCTCCAGGGTGATGCGGATCTCCATGATGCCTCCCGAACTCGGCCAGGCAGGGTGGGCACCCGTTTGTCTTCTCCGAAATGGGGGTCTGGCCGGACCCCGGTTCCGCTGTTGTAGAGTAGCCGCCATGACGATCTCCGGAAGGGCTCGGTTCTGGAGGGTGGAAGGCAGGCTCTCCCCACCGGGACGGGGCGCTAGTTGAAGTGGACATTTTGGTCAACTCGTCCCGACCTACGTGACGAACAAGCAAGCCCCACGCGAGTGCCCCGCGGGAGTACGGAATGGGCGAGGAGTGGCATGCCAACCCTGACGGTCGAGGGCCACCGGTCCACTTCCCCAACTGCGGGCTCTCGCTTCCGCCGGTTCCGACCGCGCCTGGTGCTCGGGTACCAGCAGGAACTCAACTACCTTGTCCAGGAACTGACCGCCATGCATGCGGGCGAGGTAGGCACAGTCATCAATGCCGCGATTTACGCCCTAGATGAGCGGCAGACCGCGCTCCAGACCTTCGGGCTGTCGGGCTTGGACTTGGCACCGACCGTCCGCTACGCTGCGACCTTGCGTGTGCTGCGCGACCTGCTCAACCAGGGGTGGACGATTCGCGAGGATGACGAGGGCATCATCCTCGACGCCCCCGGCCGCGCCGCTGTCCGACTAAATGACCCAGAGGCCGCCAAGGAGTCCATCCGACGGTCGTTCGCGTTCGCCCGCGACGCCCAGCTGAGCGAGCCCTCGACCTTGGAGTTTATCCGAATCACAGAGCGGCGGGGGGTTCGCCGTTTGTTCACGAGCGGTGCGGAACTGGCGGCTCGACTGACCGAACACGGACCTTGCGGCATCGAACCGGTGCTCCAGATGATCGAGCCTGGCACCCGGGACGAGACAACGGGGATCTGGCTTCAGGACGTCTGGCGTTATGCCCGCCACTTCTGGTCGATCCCGTACCAGAGCACGCCCGGCCGCAACCTCTTTTACCTCGTCCGCGATGTCGCTCTCCCTGAGCGCCCGCTGATTGGCATCGCCGCCCTCGGCAACCCCGTGCTCGGTCTGGCCAAGCGCGACGATCACTTCGGATGGTCCGCTAGCGGACTGGAGCGCCGGCTGGCGGATCTGAGCGCCCGAAAGCGTTGCGACCTCGCCGGTCACCTGATCCGGGTGCTGTGGGATGGCGTCGATGCGACCTACCGGGCCGATCTTGGCGTCCCCGCCGACCCGCTCAAGGCGGCGGCCAAGACGGTTGCCGCGTTAGAGGACATCGAGCACCGCAGCGCCGCCGACCGTCTGGCCAAGCTCGAGGCCGCGGGGGAGGAGCGCGATGCCGACTACCTGCGGATTCGCGGGGCCCAGAACGCCGCAGATCATGGAAGCACCGACTCAGTGGACTGGGAATCGGTCGCGCGGACGGCCCTGTATCGCCGCAAGCGCGCCGGGGCGCTCGCCGACCTTTACCGAGCGCTGGCGACCCTAACTGCGCTCGGCTTCACCGATCGCGGCGGTGATCTCACAAGGGCGCTGGCCGAACCCGAGGGAAGGCGGGCGATCGAGACGGCGCTGCGCCGGATCAAGCAGGACGCGCTCGCCTCCAACGTCATGGAACTGATCACCTGCGGCGCGGTGCCGCCATACCGGGGTGTGCTTGGCGGCAAGTTGGTCGCCCTCATGATGCTGAGCCGGCAGGTGGTCTCAGATGTTGAGGCCCGCTACGGCGACCGGGTCAGCATCATCGCCTCGGCGATGGCGGGCCGCCCGGTGAGCCGCCCGGCCAAGCTCGCCCTCGTCACGACATCGAGCCTGTACGAGGCGTACGGCTCCAGCCAGTACAACCGACTCAAGGTCGAAACCGCCAAGGGTGCGCTCGCCTATCGCAAGATCGCGAGGACCGAGAGCTTTGGCACCGTCCAGTTCGCCCCCGACACCGTCCATGCCCTCAACGAGGTGGCTCGCCACTCGGACTCGAACCGGCGTGAGGTCAACAACCTCTTCGGTGAAGGCACAAGCCCGAAAATGCGGCTCATCCGGAACGGGCTGGAGGCGCTCGGGCTCGCCGCCGACAGCTTCCTGCGCCACAACTCGCGCCGGATCATCTACGGCGTGCCGCTATGCGTCAACACAGACGACGTCGTCCTGCGCCTCAGCGCGCGGCCGCGCTACCTGCTGCCACCGGGCGAGGCCGGGACCGCCGTCCTCGTCGACCACTGGCGCGATCGGTGGTTGGCGCCGCGAATCACCCGCGCCGACGTACTGGAGGCGGTCCGGGGCGAGGAGTTTGAAGGTTTCCGGCTTTCCCGTGAAACCGCCCGGCTGACCGCCGGCTCTGGCGGCAGCAGCGGGCGGCGGGCTGGGCGGGTTGGGCGCGTTGGCACCGGGGGCGACACCGAGGTGCGCGCCATGGTAGGCGAGCACGACGACCACACCTTCATCGAGCGGCTCTATCGGAGCACCAATAGCTACGCGGACCGCCTCACCACCGACGAACTGGAGTCGATCCACGTCGACCTCGGCCTCGACGACTACCTTGTGGGCCAAGCGGAGGCCGGACGCCAGATCGTCGTCACCGGCAATCCGGGCGACGGCAAGACCCATGCCATCGAGAGGCTGCGGCCGAGGCTGGTAGCGCTCGGCGCCCGGGTGATCACCGATGCCAACGCCTGCCCCGACTCCGAGATCCTCCAGCAGTGGACGGCAAGCCGCGACGACGGTAAGCCCTTCGTGTTGGCAATCAACGAGTGGCCGCTCTATGTGCTCCAGCGGCTTGCGGTCAGGAACGGGTTCACCCCGATCACAGAGGCGCTGCGCCAGGTGACGTCAGCCCGGTTCTTTGTGGAGGCGCACCGGCCCACAGACGCGAGCGAGAACGTGATCGTCGTCGATCTCAGCCTGCGCAACTTGCTTTCGGCGAGCGTCGTCGAGCGGGTCATCGACCGGCTCACCCAGGACCGCTTCTTCGTTGGGCTCAACGCCACGGACCCAGCACTGGCCAACCGCGATGCCCTGTGTGAGCCGCAGGTGCGCGAGCGCCTGGTTAGGCTACTGGAGCTAGTCGCGACCAGGACCGGGCATGTCACCATGCGCCAGCTCGTCGGGTTCATCGCCTACCTCCTCACAGCCGGCCAGTCCGCTACCGACCGGGTCCGCGCCGGCCAGGACAGACTCGGGGTCGCCTACTCGAACCTCGCCTTCTCCGGCGGAGTCGGCGCACTGTTTGACGCGGTCCGGGACATCTTCGATCCGGCCGAGGTCACCCACCCGGAATGGGACGACCGGCTCTGGCTCGGCGATACGGATGCCCGCGAATGGCTGGGCAGGCCCCCGCCCGGGCCTATGGCGCTCCACGAGACCCAGCGGGCCAATGCGTACAAGGCCATCAAGCGACGCTTCTTCTTCGAGCACACAAAGGGGACCGAACTGTTCTCGCTGGTGCCGACCGACGAGCAACAGTTCCAGCAGACGCTGAAAGCCGGCGAGGACGCGACCGCCACCGTCGTCCGCGATCTGGTACTTGCGCTCAACCGTTTCTTCGAGCCCGACTGTGCCGACACCGAGAAGGACCATGTCCAGCTTTGGCAAAGCCATCGCTATGACGTCCGAGCACCGTCGACCTTCGTCTCGTTCCAAGCACTCTCGTACCAGCACCTTCGGATCGAGCCGCTCAAGACCGCGCCTTGGGTCAAGGCATGGCTGCCCAAAGAGCAACTTGACCGGCGCAGCTTCGCCTTGGTAGCGGACTGGGAGGGCACCGACGTCGCCGTGGTCGAGATCGACCGTGACCTGTTCCTCACCCTGATCGAAGCCGAGCGGGGCCTGGGGCGGTCGAGTTGGTCGAGGACGGCGACCCGACGGATTACACGCTTCATCGACCGGGTCCATGGCTCTGTCGAGCAGAAGTCTCCGATCGAGGACATCCGCATCCGTAATGTCGAGTCCGACCTCGACGAGCGGTTCGCGGTCCAACGGGAGCCGGCGAGGTACCAGTTGTGACCTCAGTCGGCACCAAGGAGTTGCTGGAGTCCGTTTTCGACGAGGAATTTGGGTTTCGGCTCACCAACTTCTCGATCAAGCCCGTCCACGTCGCCAACGGGCTGGCCCGCTCACTCGCCGGTCGGACCTACGACACCACTGCGGTTACCCGGCTGGTGCGACGCTACGTCCGCAACCAGAAGCTCGGGGTCGACGTCGAGCGCTTCCCCAACGCCGAGGTACTCGCTGACTACGCATCCGCGTTTGCCAGCTCCAAGGGCCGCGCGCCCGATGCGCTCAAGGTGACCCGGCTGCGGTCGCTCGCCTTCGACGTCCTCGCCGCCGACGGCGCCGTCTTTCCGACCCACCAGTCATTCACACTCTCCAATGAGCGGTTCATCACCACCGACCTCTCCGATGTCCGGATGGGGCTCTTCCTGTTCCGGCTGCTAACCGCCGAACAGGGAGACCGGATCGAGGCCGCGGACTACCTGCGAGAGTTGCTCCAATCCGAGAGCGACCCCTGGACGACGCTCGCCCTGCCGATGCTCGCTTTCGGCGACGCCCGCGAGGAGGTGCCGAGCGGCGAGGTGTCGGGGCGGATCGCCAAGAGCGACCACCTGTTCGAGACAACGGCAGGCAAGCTCGTGTCTCCGACGCTGCGCAACCTTCGCGACGCCTACGACCGCCTCGCCCGCTTCGAGCGCAACTCCGGCTCCAAGCTCAACTCGCTGCGGCGGCTCATGCTCTTCGGCTGCTTCGTCCTCCACGTCCATGCGGTCGCCCGCTGGTCAGAGCGGGAAGACCACGCCCCGCGCCCGCCGATCCTGCTCGACCTTTTCGACGGGACCCTGATCTCGGTTGCCGACGCCAGCCGGGCGACGTTGCGCGCGGCTAGCGACGCGATCGACGGGGTCGTCCGCTCGCGGTTTCGTGAGCACGTCGTCTCCGAGTACGGCACCACCGGCAAGCAGATAGACGCAGCATTGCAGGCGTCGGGCTTCGGCGACCAGGTGGCAGGGCTTTATCGCACCTACCGTGAGGGCGGCACCGAGCCACCCGACGCGCTTGCCCGGGCGATGGCGGAGGACGCCGTCGAGCGGGAGGCGCCGATCGGATCGCTCATCGAGTTGGGCCGACGCGCCGGCTTCCTGGCGCCATGGTCCAACCAGGGTCGGGGCGGCAAGCTGCGCAAGCGTTACACCGCCACCGCCGAGTTCCTCGAGATGCTCGTGGCGGCGACGGTCGAGCCCGACGACCCGATGGAGTTCCCCGAGTTCCTCGAACGACTGCGCAACTCCTTCGGGGTCGTCGTCGGCCGGCCCGAGGACGATGCAGTCATCCGCCACACCAACCTGCGCGACGAGGAGTTTTGGTCGGCGGTGGTGTCAATCAACGAGGAGGACCTGCGCCGCAACGTCGAGGAGTTCCGCGAACTGCTAGTCGAGTCCGGCTACGCCAAGGCGTACGCCGACGGGCGAACCATGGTCACCACGCGACCTGAAGGGAGCCTCTGAGGTGGCGGCGATTGGCCCGGCGCCGCCCGAGGTGCTCGCCGACCTCATCGCCGAGGGGGTGCGTCTCCGCCAGGGAGCCGTCGGGGTGCTCGTCCGCGACGTCCCTGCGCCCGATCCCACCCGGCTTCTCACTGCGCTCGCCGCGCTCCGCGACGAGGGCATCGACGTCCGGATCGCGTACCTCCGCGCGGGCGGCGAAGCGGCGGCCAAGGCGGCTGGCTTCAACGGTGACGCGTTTTCGACACAGGTCGAGCAGGCCGAGCGGTGGCGCAACGACCGCGACCTGAGTGCTCTCATCGTCGTCGTCGCCCACGGCGACGAGGCCAAGCTCTCTTCGCTCGAGGACTTCAGCGCGATCACCTCCCGTGAGCTGAAGGCGGTCTTGGTGCGCCGGGCACTCGGCGGCGAGGCGGGCCAGAGCCAGGTCCAGACGCGCTGGTGGCACCGGCTCGACGCCGATGACTCAATCGGGCTTGCACCGCTGATCGACTACTACGCCGCCCTCGACGGCAAGACCGGACACGACTTCCTCGACGCCAGCAGTCGCGAGATCGGCCACTTGGGGTTGCTCCCCGATCACGAGTTCTTCAATGACCCGCACGAGGCCGCCGTCCGGCGCCGTTTGGAGCGCAACCGTGAGCTGTCGAGCCGGCTCCAGACGCTCAACGCCCAGGACCGCAAGCGGATCACCGAGGTGCTCCAGTCCGAGACCGAACCCGAGGCCCGCAAGACCCTCCAAGAGGCGCTGAGCCAACTCGACCGGACCCGTGCCGACGGTGGCGGCGGAGCAGCAATCTCATTTCAGGCCGCCGACCGGCTAGTCCAGGCACGCGTCAAGGGGCCAAAGCCGGACGGGATCAAGCGGCCGCCGATCGAGAAGGTTGCTAAGGTCGCGGCGGAGGCCTTGGTCGACAAGGACCGCGCCGAAGACGTCTCCGTCATCGTCGCCAACCTCCAGACACAGCTCAACGCGCTCGACGAGGGCAAACTCCGGCCGGAGACGATCCGGACCAAACTCCCCGACGGCACTACCGAGGCGGTGACGACGGCCCGGCTTGATCTGCTCAACCTGCTCGGCAAGGTCCTCGGCGATCACACCTATGGCGGCTTGGTCGAGATCGACGCCCCCGACCTGGAGAGCGCACTGCGGCGATTCGACGTCGAGCAGCACCTCGTCGCCCGCTGGCACGGGGATCGCATCGATGAGTTCCTCCACCACCTCTCCGGCGACAATGCCGGTGCCGAACTCGCTCTGCGCTTTGGCGAGTACGTGACGGCCCGCAGGGCGGTGCTACCGTGGATTCGGACGCTCGCTGTCGAGCCGCTGGCGGTCGCGGCCCATCCGCCAACACGGGAGATCCTGCTCACCTTCATCGCCGCGTACGAAGCGCTCAACAAGACGCTGCGGAAGAATTTCGATGTGCTCTTCCAGCGGTTCGGCCAGGACGCCAACGAGATCCTCGGGCATCTGCTGCTGCTGGAGACCGTCGTCCTCCAAACCGACGACCGCACCTACGCGATCGCAGCGCCCACCCACCCGCTCTTCCTCTGGCACTACGCCCGGTATGCGCAGATCGTCGATATGCAGAGCGATCGGCTCGACGAGCGCGACCGAACGCTTATCGCCCAGGCGGCCGAGCGACTGCCGTTCTTTCTGACGTCGATCCTCATCCCCTCGACGGCGATGAGCGCCGAGACCGTTCTCATATACTTGAGTCGGCTCGGGCCGCTGCCCTACTTCGGCCGCGAGAGCGAGGGCGGGGCCTCCGACGATGGGCTGGCGAGCGTTCGCTCCCTGGTCGAGGCACAACTCTCCCTCGAGCCGCACTCGCAGCGCGGCTATCGCCTTGGGCTGGTCGACCCGCCTGATGCTGGCGCCTATCTAAGCATGCTTTCCGACCTGGCCGAGGAGGGGAAGCTAGTTGGCGCACACCTCACCATCTACCGTCATCCCAAGTCCAAGGTCGGTGCGGAGTTGCGCCTCGACGAGGCCGAAGAGGACCGGGTCGCTCGGGTCTTTCGGGCCCTCACGCGGCACCGGCTCTTCACCTTCGAGGTCCGAGAGCTACCCAGGCAGGAACTGGGGCCGCCGGAGAACGAGTTCTACCACCTCGTTGTCGCCTACGATCAGAGCACCGGCCAGATGAACCCAGCTCGCCCGGCGCTCCACCCGATCCAGCCGCTGGCGGTACCACGCCGGATCGCCTACCGCGAACTCCACAAGACGGTCGAACTGGAGCCGGCGTCGGGTGGTCCGTTCGAGGACTACGACCACCTCGTCCGCCGCCTCGCTCCGGCCGGGACCTCGTACCTAGCGGTCCACCAGCAGAAGCAACTGCGCGAGTCGCTCCACGGGATCGCCACCCGGATTCCCTGGACCGCCGTCGCCGACCGGCAGGTGGATCGCGACCTGACCATCGGCAAGATGCGGATCATGACCGCGCGGGACGGTGAGCGTGACGTTGCAGCATTCGCCCGCTCGACGGTACCCTTCCGCCGTCCCCTCCGCGACGTCGTGCGTGAATACAACGCCTACATCAGCAACGAGGATCTCGACGACCTGCTGGAGCAGTTGAGTGACCTGCTCGACGCCGGAGTCCTTAACCTCCGGCCGGACTCGTCGGGCAGGACCAACTTCAACCGGATCAAGGGGCTGCTAGGGACTTTGATCGCGGCGCGGTGGTTCAGGACGACGGGGGACGACGCCACACGTCTGCTCGTCAGCCTCGATGGGGCCGACGCGCGCCGATGGCTCCACCTCAGCGACGACCCGCTCCGCGCCGACCTCGTTGGCTTCACCTGGACCAACGACCACTGCACCGTCAGCGTCATCGAGGTCAAGGCAGTCCAGGCCAAGGCCACCGAGTACGCTGTGGAGAGCGGATTCGTCAGCGGCGCCGCCGTTGATCAGATGCTCTCGACCCGCCGGCTGCTGGACCAGGTCTTCGCCGGCAAGCGAGACGACGAACTGATCACCATCCCGGCCCGGCGCGAGATCCTGCGCGAGCACCTCTACCGTGAGCTGACCAAGGGTGCCTACACCGCCGACGAGCGCAAGCTGTGGGCCGATCGGCTCCAGCGGCTGCTCGACGGCCTCGTCACCACGGACCTCCGCTGCCACCTGATCGATGTCCGCCTCGGCGTCGACACGAAGTCGCTGACCAACATGAACGTCGTCGCGCGCGACCGCGAGAACTCCATCCCGATCGAGATCACCGAACTGAACGAGCGCCAGATTGAGGTCCTGATCCCGAGCGCGCCGCCGGAGCGGGACGCCGAGGACGTTGAGGGGGGCGAGCCGGCGCCGCCCGAGGGACCGCCGCCGCCGATCCAGCCTGAGGATTTGCCGCCGAGCCCGGCAGGTGAGACCGCCGCGGAAGCCCCGCCACGGGCCGAGCCAGAGATTGCGAAGCCCGAGCCGGCGCCGGAGCCTGCCGTCGCTGTCCCTGATCGACCGCGAGCGCTGCTCGGCACCTCGCCGGGCGAGTATGGCAAGCCGCGCTACATCTGGTTCGACCCCGCCGCCCCCGAGGACCGACTGCCCAACCCGCACCTGATGATCACGGGCGAGACTGGTAGCGGCAAGACCCAGGCGACAAAGACGATCCTCGCCGATCTGCGACCGTTCTCGGTGCCTGCATTGATCCTCGACTTCAAGGACGACTACTCCGAGCCGGTCTATGCCGAGACCGAGGGGCTCAAGGTCTACGACCCCAGCGAGGAAAGCCTGCCCTTCAACCCCCTGGCACCGGCCGTCGATCCAAGGAGCGGACGGGTGAACCCGATTCACCACATCCACCAACTGACCGACATAATCAAGCGCATCTACCGCCTCGGCGACCAGCAGGCGTACCGGCTGCGTGAGGCGCTGAAGACTGTCTACGAGGATGCTGGCGTACCCACCAGAGCGTTCGTACCCGACGCCAGCGAGGCCTACCCAGCCTTTGAGGCGGTCCATCACGAGCTGGGCAAGGACACGGACAACCAGGCGCTGCTGGGGCGGATGTCGCCGATCTTCGACCTGAACTTGTTCAGCTCCGGTGCTCAGGTGACCGACTTCTCCAGCGTCGTCGACCACAGCACCGTCATCCGGCTCGCCCAGCTCCCCGGCGACGAGGTCAAGAACGCGGTTGCCGAGTTCTTCCTGATGGCGCTCTACTCCTTCCTCATCCGGCGGGAGCACCCTCACCGGCTGGAGCGTCTTCTCGTTCTCGATGAGGCGTGGCGCTTGGTGCAGTCACCATTCCTGGAGCCGCTGATGCGCGAAGGGCGCGCTTTCGGGCTCGGCGTCATCATGGCAACACAGTTTCCAAAGGACCTACCTGACTCCATCGCCGGGTCCACCGCCACTCGGCTCTTCTTCAACCAGACCAAGGCCGAGC
>DAHVDN010000229.1 GCA_027313505.1 Candidatus Dormiibacterota bacterium | reverse complement strand
GACCCGACGCAGGATCCGGTTCTCGGCGATGCACTCCCGGGCCGCCTGCGGATCCTTGACCACGTAGCGCCCGCCTGAGTGCAGCAGGCCGTGGAACCGGCCGCTGGTTCCGTGTGCGAGGTCGTGGCGGTCGACCAGCACGACGTCCAGGCCCCGCAGAGCCGCGTCCCAGGCGACGCCGGCGCCAGTCGCGCCGCCGCCGATCACCAGCACGTCGGTGCTCAGCGTGCTCATCGGCTCAGGTTAGAGGTTGCGCTCTGCGGGGCTTCGGCGCCGGCGTCCAATCGGATCGCGGCAGCGATCAGTCGACCCAGTCGAACGTGCGGGTCACCGCCTTCTTCCACTGCCGGTAGTACTCGTCGCGCTTGGCGGACTCCATCTTGGGCTCCCAGCGCTTGTCCTCGGCCCAGTTGTCGCGGACCTCCTGCTCGGAGTGCCAGAAACCGGTCGCCATCCCGGCCGCATAGGCGGCGCCGAGCGCCGTCGTCTCGGCGACCTGCGGACGGATCACGGGAACGCCGAGGATGTCGGCCTGGAACTGCATCAGCAGGTCGTTCTGAACCATGCCGCCGTCCACCTTG
>DAHVDN010000228.1 GCA_027313505.1 Candidatus Dormiibacterota bacterium | reverse complement strand
GGTAGGTGGACAACCCCAGCCGGCCGCGCGCTGGGGAGAGGCGGGGCGGGTTGCCCAGGTGGGAGTGAGGAGGGCATTCTGGAGGCCGGGATGAAGGGAGAGCCCTCCCCCACACTCTGGGAAGAGACGGGGGGCTCTCGGAAGAGGGCGCCGCACGACGTCGGTCAGGGCGGCGCGCCGGTACTGATGGTAACTGCCGGCGCAGCCGAGGTGGAGGTGGAACTCCGGCAAGGGCGGCTGGAGTGCCCGCTGTGCTCGGGGGAGCTGCGGCTGGGGGGCTGGCGACCTCGGCGCTGGCTGCGGTATTGGGGATAACCGACCTCGGGCAGCGCCAGCCGTCCCGACTGCTGAGATCGGGGCGGGTGCACCAGTTACTGCACCAACCAGGACGGTCCGAAGTGACACTCAGCGGCACTCGCTGAACTCAGAATCTGGTGCCCCCGGAAGGACTCGAACCTCCGACACGCGGTTTAGGAAACCGCCCTTGACAGCGCGGCCGGCCTGCTTGCCCGCTCTTCACCAGATCACCAGACCGTCGGGATGGCGACCGTGATGCCCAAGCCCGGCCAGAGCACTATGGG
>DAHVDN010000227.1 GCA_027313505.1 Candidatus Dormiibacterota bacterium | reverse complement strand
AACGAGCTGAGCCAGGTATTCCCGTTGCCCCGCTTCGCCTGGGACAAGCTAGCTGCCGGTGGCGCGGTCGGCAACTACGACGCCTCGGCTGAGGCTCGTGTGCTCGCGCCAGCCTCGGCCGGCCTGCCCGCCAACTCGTACCTTCCCGCCACTCCGGGCACCGGCACCAGTGGGGCCCTCGGGGTCGCACAGTTCCTGAACAGCCAGTCTGAGAACTCAGCCAGCTACGACACCAACCCGCTGTGGCAGGTGGTCGATGGCCCTTTCCACCTCAGTCAGTACACATCCTCCGGCTATGTGAAGATGACGCCCAACAAGAACTACTCTGGCAGCCCCAAGCCGACATTCTCTGCATTTGTCGAAGAGCCGTTCACCAGTGACACGGCGGAGTTCAACGCCCTGCGCACAGGTAGCCTGACCATCGGCTACATGCCCGTGCAAGACCTGCCCCAGAAGGCTTCGTTGGAGCGCAGCCAAAGTTATTCCTTTGCGCCCTGGTACGGGTTCGGATTCGTTTACATGCCGCTCAACTTCACCAATCCCACCAGTGGGCCCCTACTACGCCAGGCGTACTTCCGTCAG
>DAHVDN010000226.1 GCA_027313505.1 Candidatus Dormiibacterota bacterium | reverse complement strand
GTGGATGTGGAACGCTCCAACGGCACCCGGTTCCTTTTGGTGCCCGTGATCAAAGGCGCCCACCAGCTCGACTTCGCTCAGTTCCGCGCCGCGTACGAGGAGCTGGTGCGTCGGACCCGGACCGGCGGCCTCTCCGTGGATGACCTGGCCGAGGCCACCATCACCCTCACCAATCCCGGCGGAGTGGGCACGATCGGTTCTGTACCCCGCCTGATGGCCGGGCAGGCGGCGATCATCGCCGTCGGCGCCATCGGCAACCCTCCGGGGTTTTCCACCATGGGGCTGGCGGCGGCGGCCGCTCTGGGTGTGCAGCCGGTGATGACGGTGACCAGCACTTATGACCACCGGCTGGTGCAGGGCCTGGAGTCGGGCATGCTGCTGCGTCGTTTGGAGCGGCTCCTGGCCGGCGACGACGAGTTCTACGAGCGGGTTTTCGGCAGCCTTCACCTCGCCCTCCCGGTGTCGGTGGCTGGGCCTGCGGCCGCCGCGCCCGGCCTGCTGGCGGTCACCCCAGGTGCTTCCAACGGGCAGCTGATGAGGGCGGTTGCAGCTGGAATGTCCCTGGTCAAGGCCTATCGCACCCATGGC
>DAHVDN010000225.1 GCA_027313505.1 Candidatus Dormiibacterota bacterium | reverse complement strand
GGCCCGCTGAGCTACGTCTCCACGGCTGCAACGCCGTGGCTCCATTGAAGGCCGCCCGGGCCCACGGAACCCGGGGAGCTGCCCCTCGTCTCCACGGCTGCAACGCCGTGGCTCCATTGAAGGTATATGTGTGATCAGGCGGGCAGGGAGTACCAGAGGGTCTCCACGGCTGCAACGCCGTGGCTCCATTGAAGGCACGTCTTCGGGACCAACACCGACCTCACCCTGATCGGTCTCCACGGCTGCAACGCCGTGGCTCCATTGAAGGGTCGGGGTGCTCGACGCACTCGGCGGCCTGATCTCCGTCTCCACGGCTGCAACGCCGTGGCTCCATTGAAGGGTCGCGGGGATGGTGGTATCTCTGGAACGTCCGGGGGTCTCCACGGCTGCAACGCCGTGGCTCCATTGAAGGTCCGGAGAAGATCGGTTCTCCTGGTGGCAATGCTCCTGGTCTCCACGGCTGCAACGCCGTGGCTCCATTGAAGGGACACCACGGGCAACCCGCCCAGCCCCACCCAGCTGATGTCTCCACGGCTGCAACGCCGTGGCTCCATTGAAGGGACATCGAGCCGGCCCGGAGTACGGGCGAC
>DAHVDN010000224.1 GCA_027313505.1 Candidatus Dormiibacterota bacterium | reverse complement strand
CTGCCCGACGAGGCGGCCGCCGCGCTGTTCCAGGTTGTGAGCCAGAGATACCTAAAGGGCAGCATCGCGTTGACTACCAATTTGGGCATCGCCAGCTGGGGGAAGGTCTTCAACGGCGACGCCATGGTCGCCGCCGCCATGCTTGACCGGCTGTTGCACAGAAGCGTCGTCGTCGACATCACCGGGGACAGCTATCGGATGCGCAGCCACCGGGCCCGGGCCGACAAGGTCCGCAAGGCCGTGGGGGCCGGGTCGTGACGAGCCTGCTCGCCTGTCCTGTGTGCGTTGCGCCGACGCCGGCCGACCGGATCACCGCCAATGTGTGGTGCTGCTCGGTCGCCTGCTTCCGCAGCTTCCACCACGTTGGCGAGCCCGGCCCACCGGCTCATGAGGAGGTGGCCGTCATCGCCTGACCTACACTCACCCCAAGCCCGCCGCCCCACTCAACACCTGGGGAATTTCGGTGATCGAGTCTGGGGAGAGTTCAGCGATCCCTACCAACGTGATCACCACCACCCCGGCCGGGGCCGGGGGCGCCACCCTCGAGGTGCCGGGCACCTCGCTCGTGGCCACCGTCGGGGGATTGACCG
>DAHVDN010000223.1 GCA_027313505.1 Candidatus Dormiibacterota bacterium | reverse complement strand
AAGACCAACGGGAACTGCGGAATTTCCAACTGGTCGATCGGTCGCTGCTGGAGGATGTGAAAGGGTCACCCATTCCCACCTCGGCCGTTAGTGCCTTTTCCTATTCGGACCCACCAAGGGCTTGAGTTTACGATCTTAGAGCGATGCACCTGCGTGACCCCTCCCCCAGCTGCCGGTAATTGCAGTTACCGGCGGGTCGTCCTTGGTCGGGCACGACGGCCGAGTGTCAGGCGACCTTCCATGAGTCTCTGGCCCACCCGCCGCAACTGATCGGGGACGGCGGGTGGGGGGGGCTGTCAGCGGAACAGTTCGTCTGGCTCGGAGGGCGGACAGTCGAAGACGGGCTTGAACAACTTCCGCAGGCGCCAAGCAAGCGCTCGGTCGTGCTCGCTCCACCTCCTTCCCCAGTACGGGCTGAAATTTGATGACTCCCAAGCCGCCCACCAAGCGGCGCAGGAGGCATCCGGATGAGCGGCCTCGGCCGCAGCCCGAGCCGCATGTTCAGCGCCCGGATCGAGCTCACTTCCAGCCGCGGCCAGCGCGCCAGATCGCGCTGCTTCCAGATCGCGATCCGAGGCCTTGCCGCTGACG
>DAHVDN010000222.1 GCA_027313505.1 Candidatus Dormiibacterota bacterium | reverse complement strand
AACTTCACGAATCAAGGTCGGTGAAGAAGGCGTCGGGACCCTCGGTCACCACCACTCGGCCGGCGGCGATGTCGGCATCAGCCTCGCGCTCCATCCGCTGCCACCGCTCGGTCCAAAACCAGGCTTGGTCGCTGGGAATCGGAATAACCGGATGCAACTCGATCACCCCATCTGGGCGCTCGACCATCCGAACTTGGGCTCCGGGCCGATCTAGGCTCAAACGGTGTCGGACCTGTGGGGGAAGGGCAACAGTGCCGCGGCTCTGGACCGTGAGGAATGTTTCGCTCATAAGCGAAGCATAGCAGCAATGCGGCAACGCAGCAAGGCCTCGTATTACCTCAGCGAGAATCGCACCCTGGGGCGATCGTTCCCTCATCAAGGAATGACACGAGGGCCGGTAGCCGGAGAAAAGGACCTGATCGGCCGTTTGATGGGAACCATGCGCGGAAGCTTGGACGTGCCAGCCTTCTCGGCACTCCAATGTCTCCTGGACAGGCTACGGACCACTCCAGCGGTGCGGACCTAGAGACCAACGGTCTCGGACTTGGGCAGTGTCTCGTCCGATGGCCAGCTGGCGGCGTGCCTCGGGGCGC
>DAHVDN010000221.1 GCA_027313505.1 Candidatus Dormiibacterota bacterium | reverse complement strand
GGTGGGGAAGCCGGGCCGGCCCAGGCTCACCGGTTCGGTGCGGACCAGCTGGGTGCCGTTGTACACCTGCATCTCGTGAGTCGTGGCGCTGATCCTGGCGATGTGCTGGTTGATCACCGTGAAGCTGCTGGACACCGAGGAGTTGACCAGCCGCTCCCCATTGATCGCCATCCCATTCAAGTTCACGGTCAGCGTGGCCTGCTCGTCGAGGGGCCAGAACTGCTCCGGCCTCCCGTCCACCTCGGTCGGCGACCACCAGTGCCACCCCAGAGGATCGGAGAGCGACTCGCTCGCGGAGAGCCGCTGCAGCACCAGGGGCTGATCCGCGGCCGGGATTGGCTGGCTGAACTGCACCACCCAGGTTGCCCCCATCCCACCCTGCTGCCCCGGGCTCGGCGAGATGGTTATGCCAATGGTCCCCGCAGGGAGCGGCTGCTCCGGAGTGGTCCAGCTCACCACCCGGCTCACGGTCTTGGCCGGCCGGCCCCCCCGCGCGGTGGCCACCATCCGAAAGGTGGTCGCCCAGGGCATTGGCGCGGTGGGCTTCCAGGTCCCGTTGGTCACGCTCCCCCCGATCAGCAGCCCAGCTGAGGTG
>DAHVDN010000220.1 GCA_027313505.1 Candidatus Dormiibacterota bacterium | reverse complement strand
ATGAGCCCCCCGATCAGGAAGACCCGCCAGAAGTGCCGCCCCGGTTGGAGGGGCGGCGCGACCTCCCCGGCGGCGCTCACTGGAAGTTGAGGGTGGCGGTCCGGCGGGCCCGGTGCTCCACCTTTCCCACCAGCCAGACGCCGAGCCCGAGGTAGGCGACCGAGGCGACGAGGCAGAAGCCGATGTCCGGCAGTGGCTGCCCCCCGAGGGCGGTGGCGCGCAGCGCCTGCACCCCCCAGGTGGGGGCCAGGGCGTAGGCGATCGGACGGGTCCAGCCGGGGAGCAGTGACAGCGGCACCAGAAGTCCGGTCACCAGCCAGACCGGGTACTCCAGCATGTTGGAGATGGCGTTGGAGTTGCGGTAGAGGACGAAGCTGGAGCCCATCACCAGCCCCAGGAGGCCGAGGCTGACCACCGTGAGCACGGCGCTCACCGAGAACAGCAGGGGGTCGGCCATCTGGACATGGGCCCGGAACACCACCTCCGCCCAGACCAGGGTGGCCGCCATCGAGTAGAGCCCCACCGTGGCGGTGCCGAGGGTGATCCCCATCAGCACCAGGACGAAGGGCACCGGGGCCATCACCAGCGGCTCCAGCATCCC
>DAHVDN010000021.1 GCA_027313505.1 Candidatus Dormiibacterota bacterium | reverse complement strand
CTCTGGGCGCTGGCGCGCGTCGAACGGACTGCGCTTGCGGAGGACCTGTCGGACCTCAGTGCCGAGCAGTGGCGGCACGGCACCCTGTGCGGGCAGTGGGACGTCGAGCAGGTCGTCGCCCACCTCACCGCCGCGGCAAGCATGACTCAGTGGCGGTGGGTGCGGAGCATGCTCGGTGCGCGTTTCCGTGCCGACGTGCACAATCAGCGTCGGCTGATCCAGCATCTGGGCAGCACCCCCGCCGAGACGCTCGACCGGTTCCGTGCCGTCATCGGCAGTACCACCGCCCCCTCGGGACACACCCCGGCCTACCTGGGCGAGATCGTCGTCCACGCCCAAGACATCCGTCAGCCGCTGGGACTGCCCCGGACACCGGCCCTTGACGCGCTGACGCCGGTCGCTGACTTCTTTGCGCGCCGGAACTTCACTGTGGCCAGCCGGACGACCGTTGCCGGTCTGCAGCTGCGCGCAGACGATGGGCCGTTTGGCACGGGCATGGGGCCGTTGGTCACAGGATCGACTCTCGCCTTGGTGATGAGCATGGCTGGCCGCGTTCCTTACGTGGACCAGCTCGACGGTCCGGGAGTACCGACTCTACGGACACGAGTCCAGGGCACTGCCCGATGAACCGCAGGGCACTTGAACTCCCCACGGCCCTCGGAGACCGGGCCACCTTGCGCCTGCAACGCCTTCTGCGCCCGGTCAAACACCGACCGCAGATCTGCGGTCACCTCGTTCACTGTCCCCTTGGCACCAGTGTCGGAACCCGCTCAGCGCAAGGCGGCTGAGGCCCACAGATGAGGGAGTGGGACTACAAGGTCGAGGAAGTGTTTAGTGGCGCCTCGGAGCCGCCTGGGCAGACCGCGACCTGGTCTTCACGACACTCGTTGGCGGGCTCGTTGAGCGCGATCAAGGGGTTCGCCGCGACTTCCTGCCACTGCTGAAGCGAACCGGCCTTCCCACCGTGAGGTTCCGCCATCCGCCATACGACCTCGACTTTGCTCCTCAGCCGAGCAGCACTTTAAAAGGTTGCGAGCGAGGTGCTGGTCCACGCCACCGTGGCCATCACTCTGAATCGGTACTCGCCCGTCACCGAGACCATGCAACGTGTGGGGCCCCGGAAGTTGGTCCAGATCCCCTGGCCCACTCCTCAGCCGTCATGACGACCCAACCATGTTCGGGTTCACCGGCAGCCGGCGTGCGGCGAACATGTCCACACCCCGCTCCGCTTTTAGCTCACCGGTTGGGGCCCCCGTAGCAACCCCTCTCGAAATGATCGCGCCAGAGGGTTCGCCCGATCGGCCGTGGTCCGGGTAGGCGACAAGACGTCACCCAGCCGACGGGCCGATCACCTGCCTGCTCGGCGGGTATGTCGCCACGGGGCTGAGACATCGACGCGGACTATCCAAATCGTCACCACACCTCGGACTCAGGGGGGTTTTTGATCGTCGACCCTGTGTGCGCTGCCGTTCAGGAACGACCAGACGGCAGCCCAACTGGTCCGGGCTCCGCCCTGTTTTGAGCATAGGCAAGAGCAAGTGCCACCAGAGCCAGAAGAGCTCCGACAACGGCCCTGCCCCCGCCCGCGCCCGCGGCCAGGTGGATTGGCACCAGGGCGACGCTGCCAAGTGCCAGAGCTGCGGCCAGACAGACCATACCAACCCGTATGCCTCGAACTGCACGGTTCCCCAGACCCAACAAGGCCCCAAACGTCAGCAGGAGCCACAGGGTCAAGCCCAGCATCGACCCTCCGAGGCGGCCCGGATGCAATGCGAGCGAGGCCCATCCACCCACGATGAACTGGGCGATGTCTGCACTTCCCACCGCACAGATCACCAGCAACCCACCCCGCAAGTAGAGGCGGCTCGGCGCGTGAGGATTGACATGTGACAGGGATAACGGTGGGGAGGATCTATTCATTGGTTCTGGTCATCCCGAGGCGCTCGAGCGGGGCCCGGTGCCAGCGAGGCAAGGCCCTCCCTCGGGGTCGGTCACGCGTTCTCGGAACCACGAGATGCGTCGTCGAGTCTGGCCTCCAGCTCGAGGGTCCGGTTGTAGGCGGCCCACACCGCGTCACCAAGGACTGTCCGAAACCGTCCGCGCTCCAGCTGGGCCAGGGCCGCCGCCGAGGTCCCGCCTGGGGAGGTGACCATGTCCCTGAGCTCAGCTACGTGCCGATCACTCTTAGCTGCGAATTCGGCGGCTCCCAGCACGGTACCAACTACCAAACTGCGTGCAACATGCCTGGGAAACCCAAGATGGACTGCGGCGTCGATCATCGCCTCCAGGAACAGGAATGTGTAGGTGGGGCCGGTGCCACTGACAGCGGTGGCCATCGCCACCAAGGATTCATCCTCCACCCGAAACTCCTGCCCGAGAGCGGAGAGCAACTGACGCGTAGCGGCCACCCCTCGCTCATCCACCTCAGCGGTCCCGTACCACACCGTCATCCCCGAACCGATCTGAGCGGGGGTGTTGGGCATAGCCCGCACGATGGCTGGATGTCTCAGTCCACGGCTGAGAACCACGGTGCTGGCCCCGGCGACAATGCTGACCACAAGTGCGCCTGGTGCTATCCCGCCCGCCAGTTCAGGCATGAGATGGGAGAGCACCTGAGGCTTCACAGCCAGGATCACCACGTCAGCTCCGGCCACGGCTGCAACATTGGATTCGGTCACATGGACGCCCCACCGCACCTCCAGTTCTTCCCTTCGAGGTCGTCGCGGATGGCTGCAGGTGACTTGGGCGGGCGCTATCAGCGTTCGGCCGAGAAGGCCGGCCACCATCGCCTCGGCCATTGCGCCGGTGCCCACCACTCCCAATCGCGCGGCGCCCAAGGAGGAGCCGGACGCAGGGCTCGGTGTCTCTCCGAAACCAATGGAACTCAATTCTGCCACTCCCCAAGGTTAAGGGGTGCGGCTGAGTGTTCGAAACAGAAGCGGACTGGGCACGCGCTGAATTCTGGGCTCTTCAGCGGGAAACCGCGAGCTCCTCAGCCTCGTGGCGACCCCGTCGGCGCAGCCTAGCCCGCATCGCCTGCTCCAGGGTGACCTTGCGCAGGCGAACCGACTTGGGGGTCACCTCAACACACTCGTCCTCGCCGATGAATTCAAGCGCTTGCTCCAGCGACAGCTGTCGAAACGGGCTCAGCCGCTCATATTCATCGGCGGTCGACGACCTCATATTGCTGAGCTTCTTCTCCCTCGTGGGGTTGACGTCCATCTCGTCCGTGCGAGCATTCTCCCCCACCACCATTCCCTCGTATACCTCGGTTCCCGGGCCGATCAGGAGAACCCCCCGGTCCTGTAGTGACAGGAGAGCCTCATTGGTGGAGATGCCCCGGCGGTCAGATACCATCGACCCATTGCGCCGGGTCCGGAGTTCGCCGTGCCAAGGCTCCCAGCCATCGAACACGCTGTGCAGGACGCCGGTGCCCCTTGTCTCGACTAGAAACTCGCTGCGGAACCCGACCAGCCCGCGAGCCGGGACCCGGTAGTCCATGCGGACCCACCCGGTCCCGTGGTTGACAATCTCCTCCAACCTCCCCTGCCGGAGAGCAAGCAGCTGGGTGACAACCCCGAGGTAGTCCTCGGGCACGTCCACCGCGAGCCTCTCCATCGGCTCATGCAGCAGACCGTCAATTTCCCGGGTTACCACCTGAGGTTTGCCGACTGTGAGCTCAAAGCCCTCCCTCCGCATGGTCTCGACCAGCACCGCAAGTTGCAGCTCACCGCGCCCCTGCACCTCCCAGGTATCGGGCCGGGGAAGCGGCAGAACCCTGAGGGACACGTTCCCCACGAGCTCCTGATCCAGCCGATTCTTCACCATCCGTGCGGTCAGCTTGCTCCCTTCAGTACCCGCCAGCGGCGAGGTGTTGATGCCCAAAGTCATCGAGAGGCTCGGTTCGTCCACCAGGATCGCCGCCAAAGGGTGTGGGTCGTCGGGGTCAGCCAGGGTGTCCCCGATCGAGATATCCGCAAACCCGGCCACCGCGACTATCTCTCCAGGACCTGCGAAGTCAACATCAACCCTCTCCAACGCTTTGGACGCGTAGAGCTCGGTGATTTTGGCTCGCAGAATGGATCCGTCCACGCGACACCAGGCCACGCTCTCCCCTCGGCGCAAGGTGCCGTGGTGGACCCGGCAGATCGCAAGTCGCCCGACATACTCAGAGGCGTCGAGATTTGTAACCAGGGCCTGCAGCGGGTGGTCCGGGTCAAAGCTGGGCGCTGGGACCGAGCTCAGCATGGTCTCGAACAGCGGGACCAGGTCCTTCCCCGGGAGGGCGGGGTCCACGCTGGCCCAACCCTGACGGGCGCTGGCGTAGAGAATGGGGAAGTCGAGCTGATTTTCGGCGGCATCAAGGTCCAGAAAGAGGTCCTCCACCTCCCGGACCACCTCCGTCACGCGCGCATCTGCGCGATCGACCTTGTTGATCACGACGATGACAGCGAGACCCGCTTCCAACGTCTTGCGAAGAACAAAGCGAGTCTGGGGTAAGGGACCCTCGGAAGCATCGACCAGCAGTAAGACCCCGTCCACCATGGCAAGCGCCCGTTCTACCTCCCCGCCAAAGTCGGCGTGGCCAGGGGTGTCGACGATGGTGATCTTGGTGCCCTGATACTGGATGGCGGTGTGCTTGGCGAGAATGGTGATCCCCTTCTCGCGCTCCAAATCGCCGGAGTCGAGCACCCGGTCGGTGAGCTCCATGTTCGCCCTGAATGCTCCCGTCTGCCGCAGCATGGCGTCGACCAGAGTGGTCTTTCCATGGTCGACGTGAGCGATGATGGCTACGTTCCGAAGGTCATTGCGGATCTCCATTACCCCTTCAGGATAGTCGGGACGGAAGATCCTTCCTCCGATTCACCCTCCTGCTTCGCACGAATCGGGTCGCCTGTCGGCCACGAGAGCCCCGTCAGCGAGCCGTCTCGCGGTTGACGTCGATCCCCACTTTCGAGAGTCTGACGACAATTGGAGTCCAGCAAACTCTGTTCAAACCGTGGCATCGCTGCATGACCAGCTCTCCACCTGTTCCGGTTACCAGAACTACCTCGAGGCGGGTCCCCAGGAGAGGGCCCCACCCGAGGGCTTCACTCAACGGTGAACCCCGAAGAGTCCGACGGCTCGGCTCCGTCATCCAATCCCAAGTGAGATCCGATTCGGGGTCGCCTCCCCATCATGGGCGCTGAAGGGCGGCTCCTCAAGACCCTTCACGAGGAGGACAGCTCACAAGGTTGGGGGCTGCCTGCGTGCACGGGACCAATATTCAGGCCACTCATGGGCCTCTGGGGCCGACCGCGGAAGGGGTGCCGGCTCGGTGCACCAGGAGCCAAAGTGACCGCGGCCGCCGGGGTCGCCCTGGTCGCCGCCCAAATGAGAGCTGGTGCAGCGTTTTTCCTCAGAGTGCACCCGGGGTCTGTAGGCTGTTCGGTTCATGAGCACCCCCCCGTCTCGCATGGCAGAGGTGTTCGGGTTCCTTCTGAATGGGTCGTCAACCGATGCTGGTCGATGGATCCCGGGCAGTCTGCGACGCCACCCCAAGGCGAGCATCGTCATCGCTGCTGCCACAGTTGGCCTGGTCATCCGGCTGGCTACCCTAATCGCCGCAGGCCATCTGACCGGCTCATGGGAGTACGACGACGCCGTCTACTTTGGAAGCGCCATTCGACTGGTCCACGGCTCAATCCCGTACCGCGACTTCGTCCTGATTCAACCTCCGGGGGTGCCTCTTCTGCTGGCACCTATCGCCTTGCTCTCCTATCCCCTTGGCACCCATCATGCTTTGGAGATCGCCCGGCTGGCGGTGCTGGTCGTCTCCTTTGGCAATGTCCTGCTCCTGGGCAGGCTTCTGCGCCATCGCTCACCGCTGGTGATCGCCGTCGCCTGTCTGGGGTTGGCGCTGTACCCCGACGCGATCCTTTCCTCGTCAGCCCTGCTGCTCGAGCCGTTTCTCAACTTCTTCTGTCTGGTCGGTCTAGTTGTGATCTTCGACAACGATCGACTCAGCGACATGCAGACACGGATCTTTTGGAGCGGAGTAGCGTTCGGGCTGGCAGGCACGATGAAAAGCTGGGCCATCCTGCCGGTGGCGCTCTTGTTTCTCTTGCTCCTGGGTCGACGGCCTGCCCGAGCGCTCAGCTTCGTGCTGGGAAACGCGGCGGGGGTGCTGGTCTTCTGCCTGCCGTTCCTGCTGCTGGCACCACAAGCCTTTATCCACCAGGTTGCTGTGGACCAGCTCAGTCGCACCGGTCAGGTTGGCCTGCCGCTCGTCGACCGCCTCGAATTCATGACCAGCGTGTGGCCCGGCCTGGGGGTCCCGGGAGGACACCTGTATAAACTGCTGGCGCTCGGCGCGGCGCTGGCCATCGTGCTGTTTGTCGCCGCTGCCTTTGTCTGGCGAGCCAGCGCCGCCCCCAGCTCCGTGAGTTCCGCGCCGTTGGCCAGGCTTCGCCCCTCGACCTTGGAGGCTTTCGCCATCGGTTCGGTCGTGGTCATAGCCGTGGCCCTGTCCTGGCCGCCCGACTTTTTCTATCACTACGCGGCATTTCTCGCCCCTTTCCTCGCCTTGCTACTGGCGCTGAGCGTCGGCCGGATGGCGGCGTTCTGGCCCCAGAAGGTGGTGACTCTGACGGCCGCCCTATGCGTAGTGGCCGGTTTTCATGCGCTCGCCATCCCGGTCCTGCTCCAGCGCGCTCCTGATCCATCCGCCGCGATCGCCGCGGTCATCCCAGCGGGCTCCTGCGTGGTCACAGACGACAGCGAGTTCACAGTGAATGCCGACCGCTTTGTATCCACTAAGCCCAACTGCCCGGCGATGGTTGATGCCCTGGGGACGACGATCTCCGTCTCCGGAAACCAAGATCCGACCAGCCCTCCGGCCCAGGCTGCTGCTCCCACGTGGCTGCGCATGTTCGAACGGGCTCAATACCTGGTGCTGACCCCCCTCAGCTACCTGCGGATTCCCTGGAACTTCTCTTTGGAGGCTTACGTACAACAGAACTTCGATCCCGTTCTCGGGGCCCCCGTGCTGGTCCTCCGTCGGGTCGCACCAGGCTCCACCCACCCGCCTATTGCCCTGCCCTCCCTTCCAGTCCGCGGCTGAACACCGGCGGTAGGTGCCGGACGTCACCTCAGATCACCAGACAGCCGGCTGGTCAGGGTATGGTTGCTCAGGCAACCACCGCATCAAAGCAGACCGCCGGCCGTGGGGCCATTCCAACGGGAGACAGCAGTGCGCCGATCTGACCTAGGGCTGTTGGCCCTGAGACTCACCACAGGATCTCTATTGGCGGCGCACGGCCTTCCCAAGCTGTTTGGTGGCCCTGATCGGCGGCCGCCAACTGCCTTATCGTCCCTGCTGGGCTCCAACTACGCCCCGGCGTGGGAAAAGAGCGGGATCGCAGCTTTCGCGGGCCACCTGGAGAAGATGGGGGTCCCGATGCCGGGTGCGGCGGCGCGCGCCAGCGGTCTGACGGAGTTCGGGGGCGGTCTGGCGCTCGCCCTTGGAGCCGCAACGCCATTGGCCAGCCTGACTGTGGCAGTCAACATGGGAGTCGCGGTTCGGGCAGCACACTGGAAGACCGGCCTCTACGGACAGGGGGGTTACGAGTTTGCCCTAATCGTCGGGGCCGCTGCCCTGGCCATTGGACTCACCGGCCCGGGAGAAATCTCGGTTGATCACCTGCTGGGTCATTAGCAGACAGGCCACCACATCGGCCCCTGGTTCGACAGCGGCCCAAGCACCCGGCCGGCCGGGCAGGAATGAACTTTCTCCTCAAAACCCTCGCTGGGGTTCGTTGATGAAGGTGACCTCGCCGAAGTTGGGGCACACCATGACTTGCATCACCATGTTGCGTTCGGTCGCCTGGTTGAGGCGATGGGCCAGTCCGGCCCCCAGGAGCATGTCCGCCCCCAGGCCGAACCCACGCTGCGGGCCACCGGTCCGCCGGGTATGGGGACCGCGACATTCCATCTGGGTCTGGCATCCGGCGCAACGGTGGTGCGGAAGTTCCGCCAAGGGCTGGTTTGGTCCCATCCCTGGGCCACATTCTCAAGATTTTTAAGAAAGCTCTCCAGATAAACCTCCTCCTCCGGGCTGCCTTATGACGCACGAAGGACGTCAGTGTAGCCTCGTACAAGGGTCCGTTCGGGTAGCAACTCAACAAGAACCGCGGCGTCTGAGATCGCGAAGTCCCGGTCGGACCTCATAAGGTGACGGGGCGAGTGAGGCGGACCGACTTCGCCAGCGGACTCGGGGAGCTCAGAGGGGCAGGTCCTCGTGGAGCACGTCCCAACCCCCAGCTGGGGCCCGCGTCGGACACGAAACCTGGCCAGTCACGGTGCCTGGAACTTTCGCCGAAGCTCCAAAGGGTCTGGCCGCCAACTCCTCATCCTCGTTTGTCCGAGCCAGGCGTGAGCGTCCCCTTCACCTGGTCGGACAGACAGCCTTTGGCGATGACCCACGTCGCTCGAGCGCTGAAGACCCCAAGCGGGAGCACCGGGCTGAAGCTCTTCGTGCCCAATCCAGCTTCCGATGGCGACCGGGACTGGTGTACCGGCCCAGCAGGTGGTCGCCGCTCAATACCATCAACTTCGGACACGACAGGAGACCGCTCACCGGTGACGGCCCTGGGCTCAAGGCTGGTATCTGTCACAGGCAGGGTCGCGCGCCAATCCTCAGCCCCTCCCCGCAGCGAGCGCCTCAATACCCCCCCCACCTCTCCCACCGCTGTGCTCGTGATCGGCCGGGCCCTCAGCCTGGCCAGCACACCGGCTCGAGCTGGATCTCCTGTTCCCTCAAACTCGGGCTCAATTGGAGGGACCCGACTCGCCGGGCCTTCCGCTCTCCCCCCTCTTTACAAGTCCTTTATGGGTTGTAGGCGGGACTTGGCACATCCTTTACGCCATCACTGCGAGCCTTGGGGCCATGGCAGATTTGATCGCGGTGGGGGGAACTCTGGTCTTCGTGGTGCTGGGGCTGTTGGCGATCCGGTGGCTGGAACACCTCTGATGGTGATCCACCTGATCCTGCTCGGGCTAGCGGTCGTCCTATTGGTCTATCTGGGCTTTGCGATGTTCAAGCCCGAGGCCTTCTGAATGGGCCATTTCCTGATCACCTGCCTGGTTTTGGTGGTGGTCCTGGGGCTGGCCTGGCGGTTCCTCGGTGAATACCTAGTCGCGGTGTACAGCGGTCGGGCGAAATGGTTCGCTTTTGCGGAACTTCCGATCTACAGAGTCCTCGGCGTGAGCGATGGTGAGGAGCAGAGCTGGCAGCGATATTCAGTTTCCTTGATCATCTTCTCCGGAGTCTCCATCCTTGCCACCTACCTGATTCTCCGGCTCCAGCCGGGCCTTCCCTTCAACCCGCAGCACCTGGCAGCTGTCTCCCCCGCGCTCAGCTGGAACACCGCGGTCTCCTTCGTCACCAACACCAACTGGCAGAACTACGCGGGCGAGACCACGATGTCCTACTTCAGCCAGATGGTGGCATTGCAGGTCCAACAGTTCATCTCAGCTGCCGTTGGCATCGCGGTGGCCATCGCTCTGATCCGAGGCTTTGCCCGCCACGGGGAACAGACCATCGGAAACTTCTGGGTTGACACCGTCCGCGGCTCCCTGTATGTGCTGCTGCCCATCGCCTTTTTGGCCGGCCTCATCTTCGTCGCCCAGGGAGCCGTCCAGACATTGAGCGGGCCCGCCCTCGTGCGTGACTCCCTAAACGGCGTGACTCAATTGATCCCGCTGGGCCCGGTTGGGTTCATGGAGGCCATAAAGCAGCTCGGCACCAATGGGGGCGGCTTCTACAACACCAACAGCGCAGTCCCCTTCGAGAACCCGACGGCGCTGACCGACTTCCTCTCCATAGCCCTGGTTCTGGCCATCCCGGTGGCGCTGACCTACACCTTCGGGAAGATGGTTGGTTCCGTGCGTCAGGGGATTGCCCTGCTTGCGGCGATGGTGGTCATATTCGGGATCTGGACCTCGTTCACCGCCTTCGCCGAAGCCCAGCCGAACCCGGCGGTGGCGGCCGCCGGGCTGACCCACCAGCCGACCGGCAACATGGAGGGCAAGGAGGTCCGCTTCGGGAGCCTGAACTCCGCTCTGTTCGGGGTCGCCTCCACCCAGACATCCACCGGGTCGGCCGATTCGGCCTACGATTCCTTCAACCCCATGGGAGGCTTCGGACTGCTCACGGGCATGATGCTCGGGGAGGTCACCCCAGGTGGCGCTGGCAGCGGTCTGTACACCATCCTCCTAGACGCGATCGTGGCCGTGTTCATCGGGGGGTTGATGATCGGTCGAACCCCCGAGTACCTGGGCAAGAAGATCCAGGCCACGGAGGTGAAGCTGGCCAGCCTAGGGGTCCTCATAATGCCGATCACCGTACTGGTGCTGGCTGGGATCGCCACCGCCCTACCGGTGGGCAGGGCCGGGGCCTTCAACTCCGGTCCCCATGGATTCACCGAGATCCTGTACGCGCTGACCTCCCAGGGCAACAACAACGGGTCCGCCTTCGGGGGGCTGAACGGCAACACGGTCTTCTACAACGTAGTGGGTGGCATCGACATGCTCATCGGCCGCTTCGGGATCATGCTTCCGGTCTTGGCTCTGGCCGGTGCGCTGGCAGCCAAACAGGTGGTGCCTGCATCCGCTGGCACCTTCCGCACCGACAACCAAATGTTCGTGGTGCTCCTCCTCGGAGTGATCGTGATAGTTGGAGGGCTGACCTTCTTCCCTGCGGTGTCCCTTGGTCCATTGGTAGAGCAGCTCAGCCACGGGAGGTTCTTCTGATGGGAACGAGCGGTCTCGCACCGGTAGCGCCGACCACCGATCACGGGACAAAGTCAATGGCCAAGGCTCGAGGGCTCTTCGACCCGGCGATACTTCGGCAGGCGCTGCTCGGGTCGGTGCTGAAGTTGGACCCCAGGGTCCAGATTCGCAATCCGGTCATGTTCGTGGTCCTGGTCGGCACCGTGGTGACGCTGCTGGAGGCGAGCTTCCGTCCCAGTGTTTTCAGTTGGAGCATCACCTTCTGGCTTTTCCTCACTGTGATCTTCGCCAACTTCGCAGAAGCGGTTGCCGAAGGTAGAGGCAAGGCCCAGGCCGACACCCTGCGCCGGATGAGGTCGGACACCCAAGCACGACGGCTCACCCAGTCCGGCACCGAAGAGAGCGTCGTCTCGGCAGACCTGCGCCAAGGTGACCTTGTGGTGTGCGAGGCCGGCGACATCATCCCATCTGACGGAGAGATTGCCGAGGGGATCGCCTCCGTCGACGAGTCTGCGATCACCGGGGAGTCGGCCCCTGTTATCAGGGAGTCGGGAGGTGACAGGTCAGCGGTGACCGGAGGCACCAAGGTCCTTTCAGACCGGATCGTCATCCAGATCACCGCCGAGCGGGGCAACACCTTCATGGATCGGATGATCTCCCTGGTGGAGGGGGCCAACCGCCAGAAGACCCCTAACGAGATCGCTCTGACCATCCTGTTGGCGGCGCTGACCGTCGTATTCCTCCCGGTGGTGGTGAGCCTCGATCCCTTCGCCAACTACGCCGGGGGGTCAGTCTCAGTGGTAATCCTCGTAGCCCTACTGGTCTGCCTCATCCCGACCACGATCGGGGCCCTTTTGTCCGCCATCGGGATCGCTGGAATGGACCGGATGGTGCAGCGCAACGTGCTGGCGATGAGTGGGCGGGCGGTGGAGGCTGCCGGGGACGTCCAGACCCTGCTCTTGGACAAGACCGGCACCATCACCCTGGGGAATCGGATGGCTTCCGCCTTCATCCCGGTCGGGGGGCACCGTGATCGCGACCTCGCCCAGACAGCACTCCTCTCCTCGCTGGCGGATGAGACCCCAGAGGGCCGATCGATCGTGGCCTTCGCTCGAGATCGGTTTGAGATCTCCGACACCGCCCCGGCGGGCCAGGGCAACTTCGTTCCTTTCTCAGCAACCACGAGGATGTCCGGAATTGACTTCGGCGATCGCCGCATCCGCAAGGGCGCCGCCGAAGCCGTCATGCGCTGGGCCGAGGAGCTGGGGGGGACCCTTCCTTCGGAGTTGCGCCAGGTGGTCGACCGGATCGCGGCCGCCGGATCCACACCGCTGGTGGTCGCCGACGGCCCCGACCTGCTCGGGGTCATCGAACTGAAGGACGTGGTCAAGCCGGGTATCGCTGAACGCTTCGCGGAGCTGCGGAGGGCCGGTATCAGAACCGTGATGATCACGGGAGACAACCCCTTGACGGCCGCAGCCATAGCCCGCGAGGCAGGTGTCGACGACTTCCTTGCCGAGGCGACACCCGAGACCAAGATGGCCCTCATCCGGGAGGAACAGGCCGGAGGGAAGTTGGTCGCCATGACCGGGGACGGGACCAATGACGCACCCGCTCTGGCTCAAGCTGACGTGGGAGTCGCGATGAACACCGGGACCACCGCCGCCAAGGAGGCGGGAAACATGGTCGACCTCGACTCCAACCCCACAAAGCTCATAGAGGTGGTGGAGGTCGGAAAGCAGCTTCTGATCACCAGAGGCGCCCTCACCACCTTCTCCATCGCCAACGACGTGGCCAAGTACTTCGCAATCATCCCGGCTCTGTTTGCCGCCACCTACCCCCAGCTGGAGGCACTGAACGTCATGCGGTTGCACAGCCCGCAGAGCGCCGTTCTGTCGGCCGTCATCTTCAACGCCTTGGTGATCGTGGCACTCATCCCTCTGGCCCTTCGCGGGGTAAGGTGGCGGCCATCAGGCGCCGCTTCCGTTCTGCGCCGCAATGTGCTCGTATACGGCCTGGGAGGGATCATCACTCCGTTTCTCGGGATCAAGCTCATCGACCTACTCCTGACGGCCACCCACCTCTACTGACAAACAAGGAGTCGACTTCGAATGCTAGCCCAGCTGCGCCGAGCGATCGTCCTATCCTTGGTTGCCATAGTCTTGTTCGGAGTCGGATATCCGCTGGTGGGCACCGGCATCTCCCAGCTCCTCTTCAACCATCAAGCCAATGGCTCGCTGGTCAAGGGCGGCTCGGCCTTGGTGGGACAGAGTTGGACCAGCCCCGACTGGTTCCACGGAAGACCCGACGCCGACAATCCGCTCCTCCTCAACGGCAAGCCAGGCTCCTCCGGTGCTGCCAACCTCGGACCCAGATCCGAGACCCTGGTCCGGCAAACGCGTAAGCTCATCGCCTACTGGCACAGCCAGGGGGTCGACCCCACAACCGACCTGGTCACGACCTCGGCAAGTGGATATGACCCCGACATCACTCCCGCCGACGCTGTGGCTGAGATCCCCATGGTCTCACGAGCTACGGGATTATCGTCTGCCCGGCTCCGCCAGTTGATCAGAACCCAAACCCAGGGTCCAGAGTTCGGCTTCCTGGGGCCGTCCTATATCAACGTGCTTCAGCTCAATCAGGCGCTTAAGGCTCTGGAGTCCCGGCTACGGTAGAAGTTTCGCACCGACTATGTGAATGTCCGTGTCCCGGGCGAACCGGATCACATCGAGAGCCACCGGCCTTTCCCATGGCATCCGCCGGTGCAAGCCGGGGGCAGGCATGATGATGGTCGTCACCTGGTGGGTGTCGGCCCATCGGACGAGCGACTCTGCGACCCCCCACTGGTCTGGGATCGGCACCAGGGACGCCCCCTGGGCAGCGGCGAGTTTGGAGAGCTCGGCGATAGCCTCCGATTCGGCCCGTTGGGGGTGGGCCGAAACCACAGTGACCAGCACCACCACCGCATCCTCTCGCCGGGCCATTCCAACGCCGGCCCGCAACAGCTGCCGGGCCTGGTCGACTCGCTGGGGTCGCAGCGCCACGGCGATCCTCTCCTGAACAGCCCACACCGTGTGGATGGCGTTGCTGGTGATGTAGCGCTGCAGCCGTTGCTCGGTGTGAGCGGCCACCCGGCGCAAGGCCGCGGTTCTCAGCTCTTCAAGCATCTCCTCCTGGAACGCGGCAAGTGCTGAAGCCACCTCTCGGGTGGCGACCACCCACGCCGACCGTACCCTCTCCCGCAGTTCGGCAGGTGGGATATCGACCAATTCAATCTCTTCCGCCCCATCGAGGACGGAGTCCGGGACCACGGACGCCTGCCCGTCCAGGTCGTCGAGAAATGGGGCAAGGCGCTCCCGAGCCATCTCAAAGCCCGGCAGGTAGATGACACCCAGCGTCGCCACAACGTTGACACCTGCCTCCAAGAGGCGCTGGATCTGCTCGTGCCGCGGCAGGTGGGACGCCAGGTCCGAGATCGCCAGGTCATCGACACAGACAACGCTCGGGTTCTGTCGCAAAACGCCGTCGACATCGATTCCACCGGTGGGCAGGGAGGGCACCACTCGGAGGTTGGAGAGAAGCAGCTGAACCGATGGCCTGTTGCGCCCTCCCGCCGCCGCAACTACAACCTCTGCCCCTCGGCGCTGCCGACGCCCGGCCTCTTCCAGCATCCTGGTGGTCCTCCCAACACCAGGCGCATAGCCCAAATAGACACGCAAACGGCCCTTAACCCCAGGCCCGGCCTCCGGTTCCAGGTAGCTCTCAGGACTCGGGCGCGGGTCGTCAGCGGTCACCGGCCAAGTGCCCAATCGTCGACCAATCACGTGAAGGTGCCGCTCCCCAAGATCCTCGAGGAGATGCCTCAGGAGCGGCTCCTGTCGACCACCCAGTCTGCTTCCCGACGGGGCCGCCACCACAAGATGGGTCGCCCCGAAGCTGTCGATCTCAGCAGTAAGCTTCTCGGGGGTGGCCATCAAAGGACAGCGCCGAAAGTCCACGCCAAGGTCCGCGGCCAGGGTCTCGGCTTGAAACAGCGTCCCCTCTGCGTCGACCCCCTCTCCCAGGGCCAGGACGGTCACGCCAGCGGAAAGCCTTCGACCCATCCTCGCACCTCGGCGGATCAGGCCCTGAGCCGTATGGTCGGGTCGGGCCAGGATCAGGACTCGGTCATTTGATGGCGGCACTGCCGCCGGGGCACCCTGGGCCCGCTGATGCTGAACGGTGTAGAGAAGTGCCAGTTCGCGCAGGGCGGTCAGGTTCCCTTCGCGAAAGAAGCTCTGCAGAGCCACCTCGACCCTCTCCGGGGGGTAGACGTTCCCGTGCAGCATCCGTTTGCGAAGTGCTTCTGGGGTGATGTCCGCCAGCCGCAGCTCTCGAGCTGAGTCCAGCACCGAGTCGGGGACCGACTCCCGAACCGAGACACCCGTTACCTGCTCGACCACATCCCTCAAGCTCTCGATGTGCTGGATATTGACGGTGCTCCAAACGTCAATTCCCGCTGCCAAGATCGCCTCAACATCCTGCCACCGCTTCTGGAGCAGGCTGCCCTCGACATTGGTGTGAGCCAACTCATCGACCAGCGCCAGCTGGGGACGGCGCGCCAGGACCGCAGTCAGATCCATCTCCTCCAAACTGATGCCTCGATAGAGAACCATCTGCGGCGGAATCCGCTCGAGCCCGCTTGCGGCCTGCTCGGTGAGCGGCCGCCCGTAGGTCTGAACCCAGGCCACCACCACGTCGGTGCCTTCTCCGAGCTCGCGGCGCGCCTCCTCGAGCATGGTGTAGGTCTTGCCAACCCCCGGAGCGGCTCCGAGAAAAACCGTCAAAACTCCGGAGCTGAGCTTCGTCAACGGGAATTCTCACCAACCCGCTGCAGGTCCACCAGCAGGTCGCCAAGCCGCCCCTTGCAGAGTTCCAGGCGCCATAGCCGATCTTGGACACTTGATAACATCCGCCTACAGACTTTAGTGAGATTTCTCCATCGACACCAACTTTTGACCCAGGATCGGGGGCCCGGCCAATCCCGAACCTCGGAATCAATGTCCGCAGCTCGGCGCGCTCTGTGGGGCAGCCTGGGCACCATCATCTGTCTGCTCATCCTCACAGCCGGGCTGGTGCACCTTGGTGTTCCTCACCAGCCCCAGGACTACAGCTTTCTGTACCTGGCCATAGTGGCCGTCGCCGCCGGCGCCTTCGGATTCTCCGCAGCTCTGACCGGGTCCCTCGCTTCGGCCCTCCTGGTCGACTTCTACTTTCTGCCACCGGTCGGGCACCTGACGATCTACTCCACCAGTCAGACTGTGGGCTGGGTAATCTTCCTCTTGGTGTGCCTCGGGGTAGCCTTTCTGGCTACGACCCGTAGGCGCCACCTGCTGGCCCTCCAGTCGATAGCTGGCGAACTGGAGCTCCGTAACCGCTCTTTGAAGCAGGCCGAGTCGGCCCTACAGCAGAGCCTTGGGGCCCGCACTGAACTCGCCCGCACCGAGGCTGCGCTGGCCGCTACCCGACGTGCGGAGACCTTCCGGCGAGACCTTCTGGCGACGGTGAGTCACGAACTCAGGACTCCGCTTTCGGCGCTGCTCGGATACAGCACCGCACTGGTGGGGATGAGCGAAACCGGCCCGGAGAGTCATGGCGAATACCCGGCCCTGATCGCGGCCGAAGTAAGGCGCATCGACCGGCTGATCGGTGACCTGCTGGAGATGGCCAGAATTGAGAGTGGCCAGCTCCATGTTGAGAGTCAGGTCATAGACCTCGCGGAGGCGGCTCGTGAGGCTGCCTTGAGGTGGGGGCGGGAGCTACTGGTCGCGGTCGTCGCCCCTGATACCCCAGTGCTGGTTTTCGCCGACTGGGACCGGGTGCAGCAGATTCTGGACAACGCCTTGCGGAACGTGAAGGTCCATTCCGAAACCGAGGCTGCTGAGGTGGTCGTTACCTACCCTTCTAGCTCCCGGCGCACCGCGGCAGAATGCCTGGTTAGAGATCACGGAGTGGGGATACCTCTGGCCCTCCGGACCCGGCTCTTCGAACGCTACTCCGCCGCCGGTAAGGCCGGAGGCTTGGGACTCGGTCTGGCACTGAGCCGAGGCCTGGCCGAAGCGATGGGCGGGGCTCTTTGGATCGACAACCCGGGCGAGACGGGAACTGAGCTGCACCTGTTGGTGCCTCTTGCCCCATCCGCGTTGCAGGACCTCGCCTCCGCAGTCGAGGTGGTCCGGTGAGCGGGGCCGCCGTTCGCGCCAGCGTTCTGGTGGTGGAGGACGACCCAGGTACCGGACGGTTCCTGACCGACACTTTGTCTGGCGGGAACTACCGAAGTGTCAGGGTGGTCGACGGTCGAAGTGCGCTGGATGTCCTGGGCCAGGGGCACTTCGACCTAGTAATCCTGGACCTTGGACTGCCCGACATTGACGGAATGGAGCTTCTCAGAACCATCCGGGAGTGGGATCAGATGCCCCTCATCCTGGTGGTCAGCGCCAGGGGCCAGGAAGCCGACAAGGTGGCAGCACTACGCGCCGGTGCCGACGACTACCTGGCCAAACCATTTGGGACCCAGGAGCTGCTGGCCAGAGTGGAGGCCCGTCTCAGGCGGCAGGAGCCTGACCCAATCGAGGTGACACTTGATCTCGGCGACCTCAGGATCGAACTCGGTGCTAACCAGATCCTTCTCAGAGGGACTCCGGTCCGCCTCACCCCAATGGAGAAGGGGGTCCTCCAGGATCTCATGCGCCATCGCGGACGGGTCAGGAGCCATCGTGAGATCCTGAACGCGGTGTGGGGACCCGGCTTCACCTCCGAGCACGCATACGTCCGCACGATCGTCCAGCGCCTGCGGGCCAAACTGGAGCCCGAGCCCGAGGACCCGGAATGGATACTCACCGTCCCTGGGGTCGGCTACCTGTTTCAGAGTTCGCCCCGCCTTCCAAGGGCGGGTCAGCCTCCGAGGTAGGACATCTCGACCTTCGGCCCCCCGGAGCGGGGCTTCCATTCCGCTCGCTGCTCTGAATAGCGGTCGCTTCGACTGCGCCAGATTGCCCCAAGCTCAGCTTGTACGGCTTCATCTCCCCCCTCTCCTCTCAACAAAGGCCTGAGGTCACGGCCCCCCGTCGAGAAGAGGCAGGTATGCAGCTTTCCGTCGGCGGAGAGGCGCAGCCGGGTACAGCTCTGGCAGAAAGGCGCCGTCACCGAGGTGATAAGCCCCAGCTCTCCCCTGCCGTCCTGGTAGCGGTACCGGCTCGCAACCTCGCCCGGATAGCCGGCGGGCAGCTCCTCCAGCGGCCACCGCTGCCCAATCGTCCGCAACAGTTCAGCGGCTGGCACAACCTGTTCCAGCATCCAACCATGGCTCTCGCCGACATCCATGTACTCAATCAGCCTCAGGGTATGGCCGCGACCCCTGGCAAACTCCGCTAGATTCAGGATTCCCTCCTCGTTCACCCCTCGCTGCACCACGGCGTTGAGCTTGATCGGACCCAGCCCGGCGGCCGCGGCGGCGTCGATTCCAGCGATGACCGCGGAGAGTTCGATCCCAACTCCATTCATCAGGCGGAAGGTGTCCTCATCGACCGAGTCCAGGCTGACGGTGACCCGTTTCAGCCCTGCCCCGGCGAGATCCCAGGCATAGCGGGCAAGCAGTGCCCCGTTGGTGGTCATCGCCAGGTCCTCAATCCCTTCGATGGATGCCAGCTGGGCGACCAAGCTCGGAAGGTCGCGCCTGAGCAGCGGTTCCCCGCCCGTAATCCGCACCTTGCGTACCCCGAACCCAGCGGCGACCCGGACCACACGCGCAATCTCCTCAAAGGTGAGGACATCAGCTCTCGGCAGGAACCTGAAGCCCGGGCCAAAGGTTTCCCGGGGCATGCAATAGGTGCAGCGAAAGTTGCACCTGTCGGTTATCGAAACCCGCAGGTCACGGAGGGGCCGACCGAGCCGATCTTGAACGTCTGGCATAGCGCTTGATGCTACGCCGATCCCTGACGAGGAAGCCGGGGAGCGGCTGGCGTCAGGACGCCAGGGCTCCGCGGATCGACTCCCGAACGGATCCCAGGGTCTTCATAACCGCGGTCGGCTCGTAGCCAACGTGGGCCATGCAGTTCGAACACTTGGGGTTGTTGCCCCGACCGTACTGGCTCCAGTCGGTGGTCTCCAAAAGCTCCTTGTACGAACCAACGTATCCGTCGGCCAGGAGGTAGCAGGGCTTCTGCCAACCGAAGACTGAATAGCAGGGGATGCCCCAGGCGGTGCATGCGAGGTCGACCTTGCCTTCCAGGAAGTCCAAGAACATCGGCGAGTGATTGAGGCGCCACTTCTTGCGCCGACCGTCCGCAAAAGCCTCCTTGAAGATGGCCCTGGTCCGGTCAGGACCCATGAAATGCTCCTGATCTGGCGCCTTCTCGTACGCGTAGGCCGGCGAGATCTGCATGTTATCGACCTCCAAGTCGTCATTCAGGAAGTCCAGCACTTCGCGAATCGACCGGGCGTCATCCTGGGTAAAGAAAGTGGTGTTGGTGGTGACCCTGAAGCCACGCTGCTTGGCCTCGCGAACGGCGGCCACGGCCTTGTCGAAGATTCCCTTGCGCGACACCGACTCGTCGTGCCGATCCCTCAGGCCATCGATATGTACTGACCAGGCGAAGTAGGGGCCGGGCTTGAACTGGTCGAGCTTCCTCTCCATGAGGATCGCGTTGCTGCAGAGATAGACGAACTTCTTGCGCTCCACGAGCGCCGCCACGATCTGGTCAATCTCCTTATGAATGAGCGGCTCGCCCCCGGCGATCGAGACCACCGGCGCGCCACACTCCTCAATCGCGTCGATGCACTGCTGGACGGTCAGGCGCCGACGGAGGATGTCGTCGGGATGTTGGATCTTGCCACACCCCACGCACTCCAGATTGCACTGGTACAGGGGCTCGAGCTGAAGGACCAACGGGAACTGCTTGACGCCGCGCACCTTCTGCGACATCAGATAGCCGCCCACCTTCATCTTCTGCCTGAGGGGAATTGACATCAACTTTCTCCTGAGCCGACCTGGGCCCGAGTGCGTCGTTTCGTTTAGGACTCTAAACCTTCCTACAGTTGTAGAGTCAAGGGAGATGGTCCAGCAGACCTCCGGAACCGGCGGGGCCGGCCCTCGCCTGAAGATCGGCGAGGCGTCAACCCTGACCGGCGTCACCCCGGGCCGGATCCGGCACTACCAGCGATTGGGGCTCATCCAGCCAACCCAATCGGCGAGTCGGTACCGCTACTTCAGCGCCACCGACCTGGTGCGCATCCTCCAGATCGACCTGCTGCGGAGCTTGGGCATGGGGTTGGAGGAGATCTCGGGATCACTTCCAGGGGGTGGCGCCCCCGCCACCCTTCGCGAAGCCCTGGATCGGCACCGGCAGACGCTACTTGCAGAGCGCGACCGTCTGACGGCCCTCCTGGGGGCCGTGGAGCGAGCGCTCGCTAGCCCGGACGCCTCGGCGGAGGCTATCGCCGCGTATCTCGCCTCGGCCCATTCCACACCCAGGGAGAGCCTTGGAATTTTCGGTCGCCTGACCACCCCGCTGTCCGACGACGCGGCCACCAGTTGGGAGAGGATCCTGGGAGCTGGGTTTAACCTACCTGTCCCCGCCATATTTGGGCGAATGCTTCTCCCCGCCCAGGTCACCCAGGTGCTGGAAGAGCTGGCCTCCGCGGACGGCAACGAGGAGCTCTTCGCCCGGGTGAAGCTCCTGGCCGCAGACATCCTCGCGTTGGCCTCCGAGGCTCCCACGGACAGAGCCGGGGCCCGGCGTGTGGCTTCGCACTGGGTCCAGCGGTGGGCAAACCACCCGTTACCGGCCCCGGTTCAGTCAGCTCTGAACGAAACCGTGCCCAAGATCCGGGAGCTGGCCGTCCTCAATCAGGGATTCGAGCTCTGGGCAGAGTCGATTTCACCAACCGCCGCCATGGTGCTGCAACTCATCAGAGAGGAGGCGAGCGCCAACGGCGAAGTGGTCCTCGGGGTCCTCCTGGCGAGGCGCTCGCACCCCCGCCGGAGCGACGGCATCGCTTGATCTGGTACCCCCCAGGGGTATACTCAAGCAAACTTACATCAGGTAACTGCCCGTAGTGCTTTTGCACATCCTCGATCTCATCTGGCGCGGCCTCGATCAGGGTCTGAACATGCTCTGGGCCACCCTGTGGGCGCTTACCCTGGGCTTCCTGCTCTCGGGGGTGGTGCAGTCGTTCGTCTCCAAGTCCGAGATGCGTGGGCTGCTCGGGGACAGGTCCCCCCTCTCCCTGCTGAGGGCGACCGGCTTTGGAGCCGCATCCTCGTCCTGCTCCTACGCCGCCTCGGCGATGGCCAAGTCTCTGTTCTCCAAGGGCGCCGACTTTGTGGCTGCGATGGTCTTCATGTTCGCCTCCACCAACTTGGTGATAGAGCTGGGCATCGTCCTGGCCGCGCTCATCGGGTGGCAGTTCACAGCCAGCGAGTTCATAGGTGGCCTCTTGATGATCGGTCTTTTCGTATTGGTGGCTCGCTTCACCATCCCGGACGGCCTAGTAGAGCACGCTCGACTTCGCCTTGCGGAAGCAGGGGGCGGCGCGGTGGTCGAGGCGGCCCGTGCGGTGACAGCCCGGGGAGACTCCATCGACAAGAGCGAGCTGCCATGGGGCCAGCGACTCAGAGATCGACGGCGCTGGAGCGACGCCGCCGGCTACGCGGCGGCCGACCTCACCATGCTGCGCAAGGAGATAGCCATCGGGTTCCTGGCCGCCGGGTTCCTGGCCGCTTTGGTTCCGAACTCGGTTTGGCAGGTGCTGTTCATCAGCGGCCACGGGTTCTGGTCCTCTTTGGAGAACGCCGCGATAGGTCCTCTCATAGCGATGCTGAGTTTTGTTTGCTCGGTCGGCAACGTACCCCTCGCAGCGGCTCTCTGGAAGGGCGGTATCAGCTTCGGCGGAGTCGTCAGCTTCATATTCGCGGACCTGATCACCATTCCGCTGCTGCTGATCTACCGCCGCTTCTACGGCACCCGGCTCACCCTTAGGATTCTCGCCACCTTCTGGCTGGTGATGTCCGCCGCCGGTCTCATCACCCAGTACCTCTTCGAAGCGATTGGCGCCGTGCCTTCGACCCGGCCAACACAGATCGCCCAGGGGGCATTCGGATGGAATGTCACCACCGCCCTCGACGTGGTGGCGCTTTTGGCACTGGTCCTGGCCTTCAATGAGGCGCGCCGGCGCACCCACAGCTCCAACGAGCGCTTCGCAATCGATCCGATATGCGGAATGCAGGTGGAGCGGGCGACAGCGCCGGCCACGCTGCGAGAAGGCGGAACCACCATCTACTTCTGTTCTGATCGCTGCCTCACCAAGTTCAGGTCGGAACATCGCGACCACCCGCCAGCCACGACTGTGGAGCGGCCGGCCTCCGACAAGACCGCAGCCATCGATCCGGTTTGCGGAATGACGGTGGACCCCGCCGTGCCCAATGCCCTTAGTCGGACCGTCGATGGCAAAACCTGGTTCTTCTGTTCAACGGGGTGTGCCGAGCACTTCGAGCAGCCTCCTAGCTCCGATGAATCCCGAGCCCAACCATCAGCGGCGGAACGTCCGTGACCGTAACCCCTGGCGGCGGATTTGCGCGGACGGGCTCTCGCAGAGGAAGCTATCAAGCCAGCAAACCTGAGCTTCTAAGGCGGTTCCAGCGAATTTCCGGACAGGTCTCAGGTATCGCCAGGATGGTTGAGGAAGAGCGCTACTGTCCCGAGGTTCTAATCCAAATCCGTTCCGCCACCGCAGCTCTGGATCAGATCGGATACCTGCTCTTGCGAGAGCATTTGGCCCACTGCGTGGCTGACGGTGTCCGTCGGGGAGAGGGAGATGAATATCTGGACGAGGTGATGGAGGTGATTCGCGGCTATTCCAGGCGATGATTCTCACCGGCAAACGACTGCGATCAATTTCTTCTGTCTTTCCCCAGACCGTGGCCGTCCCTAGTAAGGCAAGGGGGCCAGCCACAGGACCACCCAACGTCCTCCCACTCCAGTCCGACGCGACTCCCGCCAGAGTGTGGGGGCTGGTTGGACAGAAGCACCGTGACGGGTCAGGATGGAGGTCCGGTTGACTACCGGGTCGTCCACGAGATCCACGACGATCATCTGCCTGTGCTGGTCGGCACCGTCGCCCATCGACGCGAGGTGCACCGGTGACCGTGACCGCTTACCGATCCGCGATCGATGGCCGGTCTTCGTCATCGCCCATAATTGCCGAATGGATGCCAGGGCAGTTGTGCTCCACTGGGCCAACGCAGCCCGCTGTGCTGACCGGCCTGGAGTACCAGCCGACAAGCTCGCCCGCTGGGTTCCTGGGCCGGGTAGGCACCAGACCCGGCCTCCACGCCAGATGGGGAGCCGGACACTGGGGTGACCGTCCTGGTGTCTTTCGCTGAGAAGCCGGCGCTGACCGGCGAACTGGTGATCCTGCGTCCGGTGCATGACAGGGACGCTGCTGGACTTGCGTACGTGGACGCCGAGACGCTGCGGCTCACCGGCTCGTACCAGCGGTTCGATCTGGAGGAGCTCCGGGGCTGGTAGCGCTCTCGGGCGGATCACGCTGACCGGCTGGACCTGTCCATAGTCGAGCGCGCCACCGGGGACTGGGTCGGTGAGGTGGTCCTCAATGACCTCGACGCGGTCAACCGCTCCTGCGGGTTCCGGATCCTCCTGGCCAGGCAGGCCCGCTACGGCCATGGGTTCGGGACCGAGGCCACCAGGCTGATCCTCGACCACGCCTTCTGTACAGTCGGCCTCCACCGGATCGAGTTGGAGGTGTACTGCTTCAACCCGCGAGCTCGCCACGTCTACGAGCAGGTGGGCTTCGTCCACGAGGGCACCAAACGCCAAGCGCTTCGCTGGGAAGGACGCTGGATCGATGCTGAGCCCATGGCCATGCTAGCCAGCGAGTGGCATCCCGCATAATGACGCTGGCGGCCGTACCGGACAGCAAGCCCAGTCAGCGCCTTGACGGATGCCAGGCCGCTACGCCGTCGCAGCGCTGATCTGAACAGGGCGCTTCGGGCATTTTCGACCCTGCATGTGCCCAACAGGTGCGGGCTGCCGCCTGCCCCAACCGACTCCATCGCACCTGCTTGACGGCGCCGTCGATGCCCGGCAGGCAATCGTGCTGCGGAATGGTCACCATCACAAGATTCCGGTCGGTTTTGCCAAACTGACACTCCCGGCCGATTGGCCCTTTAGGAACGCACTTCCCACGGGAACCGGTGCAGGCACCACAAGGTCTATCGCCAATTTCGGACTGCTCGGCCGAGGGTTTCGCTCACCTCGGTTCCCAGCAGCCGGGCCAGCGCCGCCGCGGTGATTTTGCCGGAGTTGAGACGATCGGTTCCGCGAAAGCAATCCCAGAACCGGACCAGTCCATTCTCACCGTCGGTTTCGAACACCTTTGCCGCGAGACGCTGCCACCGATACTGGTACCAGACGTAATTCAGCGGACTCATCGGTTGATGACCCCCCGTGTAGTGGGCTTCGAGCTCCTCCAGCGTGCTGTAGCCCTCGGCGCGCATCCGAGCTCCCAGCCGCCGACTTTGCGTTCCAACAGTGGAGAGCACCTCAAGGGTGCTCAAACTCTCTGGCTGCCTCGTTGCGACGAAGGCGTGTAGGGCGAGGTTGGCGAAGATCTCCCCCAACCAGAAGGTCGGCAACCTGAGATCCCCGAGCATCTCGAATGCGTGACCGAGCTCGTGGACCGTGATGAGGTCGAAGAATGGCTGCAAATTAAGGCCGCCAGCGCCGTCGGGGTATGTTGCCCGCAATCTAGCGTAGCCCCGCGGAGACGCCTCGTGGATGTCTTGGCCGATGGCGATCCAGAAGTCCCCGCTTCCGTCAGGCATCACCAAGATGCCGGGGCGGATCTGACCATCGTCATCGTTAAAAAACGGCAGCCCGAATGGCTGCCTGCTCTCCCAGCCGGCCTGGTCGACCACGATAAGGGCGATATCGAGCTCGACTCCTGAGAACAGGCGACCTAGGTAGAAATAGGCGTCGGCGGCGACATCAGCTGCCGCCCGCGCCCTCATCAGCGACCCATCGCTGTAACGCACCTCAAACGGATAGCCGTCCAGCTGCGCGAGCCCTGATCCCATCGCCATCAGAAAAACTCTACTCGACCTACCCTCGACAGCCCGCGCGCCCTCCGAAGGGCTCCAGCGCCAGCTCCGTAGGAAACCCGGCGTTGACGGGGCATCCCCAATTCCCCAACTCAGGCAGCGACCGGACAGGTACCCGGGACGTAACACCAGACGCTGACCCGAGCCGGTGCGCGTCGCCCCACGAGCCACCAACGCAGGCGATCGCCTCCTGCTCCGGCCTCCGCGGCGAAGGAGCGATCATTGAGCATCCACGTGGCCGGTCAGTAGGCAACTTCTAAGTTCTTTTCGTAGAGCCGGGATGAATCCTCTTCGTCTCAACTGCCGACGGCCACCTCAGTTGGCATCTCGGACGCCTCGAACCTCCTGCGAGGTGGGATCGCTAGGGCAGACTCCGATCCGGTCACTGGGTCCAAGTCGATCGTCGGCCCCCAGCCTGGCTGCGCTCCGGGCGACCCCGGATGGGGGTGACGGTCCCGGCTGTGTGGGTGGGCGTCGCGAGCCCGCCGTCGGCGGTGGGGCTCGAGGCCCTTGGACTGATCCAGCTCGGAAGACCGCTCGTATACCTCCTCGAACGGTATTTCCGCGGTCGCCATTGGTCAGCTGACTGACCCGGCCGCAAAAAACGCGGAGGGACGAATCTCATGGTCAAAGCGTTACCCGGGGCAGAGCGATCGCCCAATCAGCTGTTCGGCTACGCGTTCGGAGCGGTCTATGTCCTGGTCGGGCTGGTCGGCTTTGCGGTAACCCCGGGAGTGGGGTTCGCGGCCACTCAGGGCAAGAACCTGATCATCTTCGGAGTCAACCCTCTGCACAATCTGGTGCACATCTTGGTCGGGGTGCTCCTCTTTGCCGCCGCCGCCGCCGGAGCTAAGAGCTCCCGGGCGATCAACCTGACCGTGGGCACCATCTACCTGCTTTTGGGAGTGGTGGGATTCTTCGCGATCAACCACTCATACAACATTCTGGCCCTCAACGTCCCCGACAACTTCCTCCACCTGGCGACCGCGGTAGGTGCATTGGGAGTGGGCCTCTTCTTTGGGCGGCGCGCCGCGATGGCCACCGCATAGTTCCAATCGCCTCCCAGACCGGTCCTGGGCTTCGGTGCCCGGGACCGGTCCGCACCACCGGCCCTCGGCGTCCGGGTTGCCGGCACGTCACCGAAGGCGGCGGACTCACCACTAGATAGGAGGAAGCCAGTGCCGGGCATGGGGCCGTTGGGGTCCATCACCGCGAGCGACTTCTACCTGTATCTGGGTCTTGACCTCGCGATCATCGCCGGGCTCGCCTGGATCGCTCACAGCTGGAAGTTGGGAATGCCAACCTCGAAACCCAACGACCCGCTGGCCCGCCACCTGCTGAGCAGTCGCTCGCGCATCTTCCTGCGTCGCGGCCTGGGCGCCCTCTGGGTCGTGGATGGGTTGCTTCAGGCCCAGCCCCTCCTCGCAACCCGCTTTGGCTCCCTGGTCCTCGCCCCGGTGGTCCACAGCCAGCCGAGCTGGCTGGCCCAGGTCCTCGCCTTGGAGATCCGGCTTTGGCAGGCCCGTCCGCTGGACTTGGCCGCTGGCACCGTGCTGGTCCAGATAGGGATCGGGGTCGCCATTCTGGCCGGTGGTGACTCCCGCCTGGGCCGGTTAGGTCTCTGGTTTTCGATCGGCTGGGCACTCGCGGTCTGGTTCGGCGGCGAAGCCCTGGGTGGGTTGCTGGTAATGGGCGCCAGCGAGATCTTTGGCGCCCCCGGGGCGGCTTTGCTCTACGCCATGGCGGCCGCTTTGCTGCTGGCTCCGACTCGGCTCTGGGTCGGCGGCTCTATACCCCGAGGTATTCGGCGCGGGGTCGGGGTGTTCGTACTGCTGGGGGCTCTGCTTCAGGCCCTGCCCTTCGAAGGCTTCTGGAGCGGGTCGGGGCTGCATTCAGCTTTTTCTAGGATGGCACGGATGCCTCAACCGCACTGGCTGGGGGCGCCGATATTCGCAATGGCCAAATTTGGGGCTACCCACCCCACCCTTGAGAACGGCCTTCTGACTGGCGTGATGGCAATCCTCGGGTTGGGTCTGGTGAGTGGGCGGGCCACCCGGAGCTGGACCAGCCTGGTGCTCGTATGGCTCGCCGCCACCTGGTGGCTGGGTCAAGGGCTGGGAGGGCTGGGTACCGGAGCGGCCACCGATCCCAACCTCGCTCCCTTGGTCGCACTGCTTCTGGTGAGCGCTTGGATCCGAACGCAAGCCGAGCCGGTCCGCTCTGAGGCCCGGTCTCCGGGGATCCTCGACTTTCGTCGCAAGCTGGCGTTGGGCGGTCTGGCCGCTCTGGTGGTGGGGGTAGTCCCGGCCGTCGTGGGCCTGCCCCTGGCAGCCATCGAGGCATCCTCCCCGTCGGCCGCAATCAGCAGCGCCCACGTGGTGCGGAGGGCGGAGTCGGCCAAGCTCTGCGTGACCATGCCCGGACAGAACACGGTCCTCCGCCAAACCTGCCCCGAAGCGGGAATTCGTCGGTAATCGCAGATCAATCGGCGATGGTAGCGTAGCCCGCAGCTGGGCCCCGACCATGCTGGCCTCACCGAACCCCCAGCCCCCGGCTTAGCTGACCTCTGAAGCTGCCACCCGACCGGCCGAAGACCCGTAGGTGGTCCACCTGCTGATAGCGGGGGACGGCCGAGTGATCTCCTCAATGCTGAAGATGGCACGGTGTTGGTCTTTGGCGGAGTCCGCAGGGGACCACGCTTTCGGCGGTCCAGCCCCCAGTTGGCGCTTGCGCTGGTTGCATGTGTACTGGGTTTGCCCAGATTGTCGGGATTAGGGAGATGAATGCAGGTGACCTGGACCCATGAGCGCGCAACCCAGAGCTCCGATGATCTTTATGCATCAGGCCGCGCGCGGCCTGCGGAAGTTGATGACGGACACCCTTGGGTCGGGCCAGAAGGAAGTCAGCGCTGAGGCAGAAAGGTTTGGCCAGACGAGAGCGTCCTGGGCCAGCTGCACCCACAAGGGCCAGGCCCGGTCGGTCCGGAAGCGGTGGCCGGGAAAGTTCGCCGGGCGGCAGTCCTTGGCGCCTTTGATCTGCTCTCCCGCCAGGCGGACAACCGGTGGCGCGCAGAACTTGCTCCGAGCGTGCCTCTTACACTTCGCCCAATGAGCGATCTGCCCACCTCTAGCCTTGTGACACTCCTGAGTTCTCCCGATCCCCACGAGCGAGACGAAACCGCGTACACGGAACTGGCACGTAGGATCGCAGGCGGGGACGAGGACCACGCCCTGGCGCGGATCGGCGATCTGATGGCGACCAGGTTCTCCGACTCAGAGATCCAGGCGCGCACCTTCGCCGCGCTGATTCTCGCCGAGGTGCTCGATCGTGATCGGATCACCGGCCTGGCCAGCCAATCCTCCGTGACGAGGTGGCGGGACGCCTTCGCTGCCTGGTATCGATCTGAGGCGGACTTGCGAGGCTGGGACGACCGACTCGGATGGCTCCATGCCATCGCCCATGGAGCGGACGCCCTCGGAGCCTTTGGGCGCTCTCCCCGCCTCGACCCGGACGACCTGACCGGTCTGCTCGCCCTGGGCCGAGATCGGCTGCTCACAGGCACGAAGGTGGTCTTTGCCAACCAAGAGGACGACCGGCTGGCCTACGCCATAGCCTTGGTGCTGACCCGACAGGAGCTCGAAGGTCATCAGATCACGGGGTGGCTGGAGGGTATCAGGGTGCGGTTTGCCGCCATCGAAGAAGGGCCGGTCCCCCCGTGGGCGTCCAACACGATGCGCACCCTGCGCATGCTCTATGTCATGGCTGACCGCGGGATCCGTTTGCCGGGCACGAAGGCTGGCGGACCGATCGTCGCCATCCGCCACGACATCGCCCTGCGTGCCGCTCTGGCTCAAGTGCTCCGCCTGAGCTGGCCGTACCTCGGCTGATCACCTGAGTGGCTCGGCGGTCCATATGGTTAAAAAGAGCCTGGCGATCGAGGCCACTTCTTCGAGCTGTCCAGACAAATAGCAAAATGAGATCCTGGAAATGATCTGGCTCGGCTCGAAGCGGTCAACCGGGTGCGCACAAGCCGTCGCTCCGAACATCCACTCGTTCCCCGGTCCCGAGCCAGGGTGGCCGGAACCGACCTTGGTGCATAGCCAGCCCCGCGGAGCAGCTGAGCTGCAGCACCCGCCTAGCTCCGACTTCCGGATGCCGCAAGTCCGAGGCCCAGACCGACCATCACCAGTCCGCTCGCTGAAGACGCCAGGTTGCCCACCCCCGGCGACCCCGCCAACCAGTTCTTGGCCCGTGCCGCGGCGAATCCCCACGCGGAGTCCGAGACCAAAGCGATACCGGTCCACACCAGACCCAGAATCAGGATCTGAACGGCCGGGTCGAACCCTCCCCGTTGGACGAACTGGGGCAGGAAGGCTACGAAGAATACGGTGGTCTTAGGGTTGCTTGCGCCGACCGCTGTGCCCTGCCAAAATGCCGCTGCTGTTCCCACCCCGCCACCAGCAGCCGGAGCCAGCCCGGCCGAGCGACGCATCAGGCTCCTCACCCCCAAACCGATGAGATAGGCGGCTCCGAGAAGCTTGACTGCCGTGAAGGCGGCCACCGACCGCTCCAAAAGCAGACCAACCCCAAACGCCACCGCAACGACCTGGAAGTATTCCCCGCATGCGTTGCCCGCGACGGTGAAAAGTATCTCCCGTCGGCCTACCGCCAAAGCCCGCCCGACTATAAAAAGTACGCTCGGCCCAGGAATCACTATCAGAACCAGAGATAGCACGGCGAACGGCAGAAGGCGTGACGGGCTCATGGCTCTGACTGTAGCTCACGTCGATCCAGACGGCGACCCCTCCCCCACTGATCGGCCCGGGTGGCGTTGCAACGGTTTGCTGGGGCGGAAGGATTCGAACCTTCGAATGGGGGATCCAAAGTCCCCTGCCTTACCACTTGGCGACGCCCCAAGGAGAACACCAGATTATCGTGCAGAGATCGCCTGCCTGGACTTGCGCTGTTCCAGAGGCGGTTCAGCCTTGGGCTTCCGCCCGAGACAAGACCGTCCCGTCCCTAAACCGATCTATGGCCGCCAGGCACCCGTCCGGATGGGTCAGAGGTAGACGGTCGTCGCCAAACATCAGTTGAGAGACCCGGACATTCTGATGAGCATTCTCAATCTCTTTAGTCAGGCTCACGTCCAAAGTGTCGTCATGGGCGGGTATGACCAGGTCGACCGGGCAGGTGATGTCCGAGAACCAATCGACCGCATTCGCTTCAACCACGCAACTCTGGAGAGTGCTCCAGTAGGCATCCGCTCGCAAAGACTCGAACCGCTGGTGAGCGACTGGCAATGGGAGATCGGGGCGCCAGGTGCCAGCCGCAACCCTTGCGGAACGGCCAATCCGCCCGTGGCCCTTTGGCCATGCCCTGCTGATCGCCCGCCCGAGATCTCTCCCGGATGCTTTCCGCCCGAGCCATCTGCGGGCAGACTCCGGGTCGCTGTAGATCGGAGCTCCGAGCGCCACCACCGCCCTGGTCCGTTCTGGGACACGGCTGGCGAATCTGAGCGCCAGGATCCCACCCATCCCATGGCCCACTATCAAGGCAGGTTGGGAAGCCCCAAGGATGTCCAGCATTCGCAGAAGCGCATCCACATGATCGTCGGGAGAGTACCCTCCATCAGACCTTGGCGAGTTGCCAAAGCCGAGCAGGTCCGGAACCACGAGTGGCCCCGGGTCCGCCAACTCGTCGAACGCCGAACCGAAGTAGTCGGCCGACCCCTCCAGGGAGTGGAGCAGCAACACCGGCTGCGCGCCGGCACCCATCGATTGGCAGCTGAGAAATGCCTCCTGAACAAACCGCTCCGGGGGCGACCAGTTCAGCTCTCGTCGTCGCCAAAGAAGTCTGGCTGACCGCGCTGCCATCCCGGTCCCGCCCAGCGCAACAGCGGCCAGCGCGGCCTGAGCGGTCCTCCGCTTAGCCAAGGGGCTCCCCCACCAAGGGGCAGTTGGCACGCCGAAAGGCAAATTCAGTCATGGTGTGGATACGATGATATGCGACTCCGTCCGAGGGGCGGTCCCGCTGACCGGCTCGAACTGGTCAGCTGCCCCGGCCGTTCCCAGAACGCCCCGGGACCAGCGCGGAGAAGGCCAGGAGCGCTGCCGGGTTCTGAACTGCATCGAGGCTGACCGTGTCACCTGGCTCCTCTCCCTGAAGTATCCGTTTAACGGGAACTTCCAGCTTCTTGCCGCTGAGAGTCTTGGGGATCTCCGCGACCTGTACGACCACGTCTGGAACATGGCGCGGAGAGACCTGCTGGCGAATGGCCTGCCGCAGCCGGGCTGACAGCTCCGGGTTCATCTCCATCCCTGCCAAGAGCACCACAAAGAGCGGCATATAGGAATCCTGGCCGGGAAGTGCCACGTCGACCACCAAGGAGTCCACGACCTCCGACACCTGCTCCACCGCCCGATAGATCTCGGCGGTTCCCATCCGCACCCCATGGCGGTTTATCGTCGAGTCGGACCGTCCGTAGATCACTGCCCCACCATCGCCGCGAACCTTCACCCAATCTCCGTGTCTCCAGACTCCGGGAAAGAACTCGAAGTAGCTCTGCCGGTAGCGGGATCCGTCCTGGTCGCCCCAGAACCCAATTGGCATCGACGGCATGGGCTGGGTGATTACGAGCTCCCCCACCTCGTCTACAATCGGGTGTCCCCCGGGGTCAAACGCCTCCACCCGGGCTCCGAGGGCGCGGCATTGGATCACGCCGCTGCGGACCGGCTGCCACGGGCAGCCGAGCAGGAAGGCTGTGCAGAGATCAGTTCCACCACTTAGCGACGACAGCCAAAGGTCCTGCTTCACCTGTTCATAGACCCATCGAAAGCCAGCTGGTGACAGCGGAGATCCGGTAGATCCGAGAAATCGCAGAGACGTGAGATGGCCGGCAAGAGCGGGCTGTATGCCCTCTTGCATCGAGGCTGCAATGTGACCGGCCGAGGTCCCAAAGTGGGTGATCTTGAGCTCGTCGATCATCAGCCACAGTCTCTCAAGACTGGGCCAACCAGGGCTCCCGTCATAGAGGACGATGGTCGCCCCGAGCAGCAGACCTCCGACCAGATAGTTCCACATCATCCAGCCGGTAGTGGTGAACCAGAAGAATCGACTCTTTTCCGAGATGTCCGCATGCAGTCCCAGCGCCTTCACGTGTTCCAGGAGGATCCCACCCTGACTGTGCACAATCGGCTTGGGCAGCCCGGTGGTACCTGACGAGTAGACGACCCAGAGGGGGTGACCAAAGGGCACTCGCGCGAACTCCAGCTCGGCCCGGCGCTGCATCACCTCCGCCCAGCGACGCGAGCCGACGGTAAACGGCGGGCCGTCCCCGTAGAGATCTGGAACCTCCACCACATCCCGCACCGACGGCAGCCCACTCTGCAGCCGCGCGCCGACCTCGCGCCGGTCGAAGTCGCGCCCGCCGTAACGATAGCCATCAACGACGAGAAGTACCACGGGCTCGATCTGCTGGAACCGGTCGAGCACCGCTCGCTCCCCAAAGTCGGGCGAGCAGGTGGACCACACCGCGCCAACGCAGGCACAGCCCATGAGCCCGACCACCGCCTCGGGGATGTTGGGCAAGTAGGCCGCTACTCTATCGCCTGGTCCTACCCCAACCTCCCTAAGGTGCGCTGCAAAAGAAGCGACCTGCGCTCGCAGCTCGCCTCCCGTGAGCACCCGCCGGTCACCGGTCTCGGAAACCGCGATCAAACACTCCCGATCTGGTGCAAGTCTCCCAAGAGCATGCTCGGCGTAATTGACAGTGGCCCCGGGGAACCAGCTGGCACCGGGCATCAGTCGGCCGGCCAGCGCCGACTCATACCCGGAGTTGGGGCCAACTTCGAAGAACTGCCAAATGGTCTCCCAGAAGCTTTCTATCTCTGTCGTGGACCACTCCCATAGAGACTCATAATCGACGAATTGGGTCTGGAGCCTACCCTCCACCGCTGCTCGGAACGCCGACAGGCGACTCTCCGCGACGAAGTTGGGAGAGGGCTTCCACAGAAGGACCCCCTCGTCAGCGAGTTGCCCCACTTCTTCCATCTCCCCGATGATAGGTCGAAGGCGGCCCGAAGACAGCGCCGCCTGCTACGACGGCCGCAGCGCGGTCGAGACGGACGAACGGCGTCAATCGCCCCACCCTCACGGCTTGGCACGACGCCAGCCATTCATTGCAGTCGATGACCCGGTGCCCACGGTCACCCGAGTCCTACGCCGGCCACTTGCCAGACGACTACGCTCCTACCTTGACGGTCCTGGCTCCGCCCCTGAGGGCGGGGTCCGCAAGCCGGCACGGAATGTCCTCATCCTCACTTAGGTGGTAGCTGGCACAGATCCGGTGATAGCCGTCCGCCACGGTCAGTGCGGCATTAGCGGCTCGGTCCCCCCTCACTAGCAGCACCGGAGACAGCTGAGTGCCGTCGGCGACCTTTCGAAGATCCCGAATCACCTCGGGATCCTTCTTGCCCAACAGCGGAAGGCCGCTAGCCCTGAGCAGGTCTTTGGCCTTGCGGTTGATCAGGGGAGCATTGCGCAACTGTTCGATCATGCGGACCGCGGCCGCTTCGGGGAAGATCAGGGATAGGTAGTCGCTAGCGGCGGGAAAGTCATGGGGGTCCGGGTCATGCTTCCAGCGTTCCTTACGGGGCACCTGTCACCTCCTGTTAGTCGTAATTCGATAGCTACCGTGGCCTGGTTTCTTGGTCATCACCGCTGGGTGGGGGGATTCCGGTGTTGCGGTGGGCAGGTAGCACCAGACTGTCCAGCGCTCCTTGGGCGGCTTTAGCGGCCGCGGGGTCACCCCCCGGGCCTCGCAGCACCCAGGCGGCCAGCACAGCCAAGAGGGCGCCCAATAGGGGGCCGATCACGTAGACCCAGTAGTGCGAGAGGTTGAGCATTACCAGATCCGGGCCGAGGGAGCGCACCGGGTTCATAGATGCTCCGCTGATCGGGCTGGACCACAGGCCAGCTAGGGCGATGTACCCGCCGACGGCAAGGGCCGACAGCGGCCCGGCGTTCTGGGCCCCGGATGCCGTCCCCAGGATCGTGCTCACCAGACCGAGCGTTAGCGCCGCCTCCATCAGCATCGCCTGAAGGTCTCCAATTCCGTGGCCCGGCTCGGTCGCCCCCAGCATGCCAAGTCTTCCGACCAAGACCCACAAGAGCAGGCAGGCCAACACCGATCCGATCACCTGAGCGACGACGTACCCGGGTACCCTGCGCCAGGGAAACTCCTGCCTGAGGGCGAAAGCGACGCTCACCACCGGATTCAGATGGGCGCCCGACACCAGACCCATGAAGAGGATGATCGCCATCACCATCAGGCCGGGGGCCGCGACGTATGCAACCTGGCTGACCGCCCCGTGGCTGTAGGCCGACACCACAGGACCTCCGGCCGCAACCAGGACCAACATGAAAGTGCCCAAGGTCTCCGCGAACAGCCGGCGCCACTCGTGCGACAGGTCGTTGAAGTCCCTGGCCCAAATGGGTTGGAGCCCGGCCACGGTTCGCACCCGCGATCCCACTCCGTGGGTGCTGCCAGCGGGATCGGGTTCTTTCATTCCTTGCTGACTCCCAAGAAATATCGCGGACCGGGTCGCATAGCGCTGCGCCCCAACTGTCAGCGACTCTACACGTTGGCTCCCAAGTGGGTCGCGATCTTGTCCCCGACAGCACGTTCGCAAACCCAAGCCTCCCTCCGGTCCAGTTTCCGACCCCTCGGCCGCAAGGCGGATGGTGAGCGCCGCGAAAAGGAGTGTCAGGTTGCGGTTCGCCCGGGATCGCGGAAGCGGCTCATAGTGGTAGATCTATTGGGACAAGTTCTCAATCAGGTCAGGTGTACCACCCGTCCATCCCTTGTGACCTCCAGATAGATGAGGAGGTGGCGGTTACCCAAAAATGGCAAGCCGGTGCTGGCCAGCGCTCTAACCAAAATGTGCACACTGCCTTGGCCGTCTACCCAAACCGAGCAGCGCCTTCGAGTCAAAGTCCCAAAGTCGGTGGCGTCCGTGGCCGGACTGCATAGGGGGGGCACAACGCCACTGGTGGCAAAAAAAAGACCAGCCGGGCTCGGCCCTTGGGGATAGTTGGCCAGGTACGCCCTCCGCCCATTCCAGCAAACGTGAGCGGCCATCCCCAAGCCTGGTCCGAATCCGCGGTCGAGCTCGGCGACCGCCGCATAGCCTCCGCATTGACCGCCACTCCACTCCAACTGTGGGTCGGGGACGGTGACCAAGGTGGCCGTGCCCACGGAAGCCACTTGCACCCCAATCACCCAAGCGCACGACACACCCACCACCAAAAGAGCGGCCAGCGCCGTCGGAAGCGCCGGGTAAAACCGCTTGGACCCTGGCCGGCCTTCGTTCCTGGAGGCTTGGGGGGGCATGAGCCACGCAGCTGCCGCCGTCGGAAGCAGAACCAGCAGCACGACCACGGCTGCTACACCACGGGCTCCCACAGGGTCGGGGACCCCCCAGGAGACGGTGGTGCCCCCGCCGTACGCGCCAACGACCAGAGCTGGCACGAGAAGCAGGAAGCCCAGCACCACCAACCTGAACCCCACCCGATATGAGCGATCCCGCAACTCCGACGCGAACTCGTCCAGTCGCTGGTTCCTGCGAAAGACCACCCATCCTGACCCCGCCCCAAGGACAACCCATATGGCGAGGAGTCCCAGCAGGAGCCCGGTTCCCCAACCGTCCAAGGAGGTCGGAACAGGAGAGGCCAGCAGCAGCCACAAGATGCAGGCGGCAACCACCAGCCCTCTCGTAAAAAACCGGCGAAAGTGGCTTCCAGGTCGCGGCTCTGAAGTTTTCACGGTCAGGGAAACCTAATCAGGCGGCCGGTTTTGGAGACCGCCACGGTCAAGGTGACCACACGGCTGACGAATGGAAGGACCGCCGACGATGCGCGGGCCATGTAGGAGAACCAGAGGGTCCCGTCCGCAGCCAGCCGACGGCTGCACGAGAGGGTCTGGACAACGACCCCCTGACTTCCGGCCGGATTACAGTCGCTCCGGTTCATGCCACCGAGCTCCCAGGCGCGTCGGCCGTTCCAACAGACGGTCGCGTTGATCGGGAACTCCGCCTGCACGAACCAACCGACCGTCTCGTTCGCGCGCATCGAGTAGCACTGAGAGGTGCTCGTCTCAAGGCGCGTGATAGAGCGTTGGGTCGAGATCGGGATAAACGGAAAGGCCGAGCCTGAGAGCAGAGGAACAGACACCGCCAACCCCACCATGGCGGTGGTGGTCCGCCGAAACCAGGTTTGAGCCGTCGCCGGTCGAACCAGTTCGAGTGGCGCGTCCGGGTGACTCCAGGCGATGACCATCGCCGGTAGAAAGAACACGAGCTCAGCGAGTACGATCCAGACTCCAACTCCACTTCCCAGCCAACCCCTGGCCTGATCGGAGAAGACATAGGGCAGGGCGATCACCCCAACTATGAAGGCGGCCAGAATCCAGTAGGCGATCCGGTGAGCTCGATTGCGAAGGGACTCCTGCCACTCGTCGACCGCCTCCCCCGCGGCCGTCGCCAGCCGCTGCGTCGCACGTCCCAGCAACACATCGACGAAAACCAAGAAGAGAACAAGTAGTGTGGAATAGCTCTCTTGACTCGAAGAGAGGGCAACTGCGGCAGCACATGCGCCAGCGATCACGATGACGAGGGCTCGCCTGCTCGCTTGGCGCCTCAAGATAGCGCCCGGTTCGACCGGAACCACCCGCACCACCAAGACGGTCACAAGGCAGAACACCAGATAGGCGGTCAGCCAGGTTGCCGGCTCAACGGCCGCCACAAGCGCCACGAACATTCCGAGGAAGACCGCTATGACAGCCCCCGTCAGCAAGTTAGGAAGTCCGTAGGAGCGCAGCCTCCCCAGCGCTTGGTTCATGCCCTGCTGCTGCCCCTCGGCTCCGGAGCTCCCTTCTGGTCAGCGGAGAAGAGCTGCTGGCTCATGGGCCGCATTGGACGTCTCGAAAAGACCGCTTCAACTGGCAGCTCGAACACTTCGGCTAAGCGGAAGGCTAACTCCAGGCTCGGACTGTACTCGCCCCTCTCGATGTATCCGATGGTCTGATAGTTGACGCCCACAGCCACCGCCAGCTCTTGACGGCTGAGGCCGTGCTCAGTTCGCAGGACCGCGACCCGATTGTAGAGCGGAGCCTGCTTCAAGCCTGGCTCCTACCCATCGGCTGGAATGTCCTCTTCATCCGGCCAAATGTAGTACTTCTACAACAGTTAGTCAAACAGCCGAGATAGGTGGGAGCTAATCAGCTCTGGCCGACGAGTGTCAGAAGGGTCTTCGCAACCCTAGCGCTGACTGGCGCTCAGAGATTGCCCAACCCCTCACGCTCCTGGTCAGCCGACCAGGGAGGCGATCTTACGAGCCAGCTTCTCCTCGACCTCAACATTCCAAGCCATCTCGGCCACGTCCACTACCAAGAACAGCTCAGACAACAACAGGGTCTCGACTGCGGCAACCCCGAGTTGCTCCAGCCACTTGCCGACCCCGGTCCGGACCGTGAAGTCGTCCGGCGCGCCCGAAATCAGGATGGTCAAAGCACGGTTGGCGTCGATGGCCCCTCTCAGAAAGCCCCCCTTCTTCGCCTGGGTTACATACCCGTGGGAGCTGGGTGGGGATGATTGGACCTCAAACCCATCGCTCTTGAGGTAGGCCTCGATCTGGCTCTGCAGACCATTCAGGTCCGTCTGCTTGCCCTTAAACTGCTGAACCTTCTCTCCGATCATGAGCACCTCCTCGTGGTTGCTGCGATGGCTACCCGACGGCGCCCTCCTGACGAGCTCAGGGGCGCCGACCTTCCCCGAGTGTAGGGCTGACTGGCGCCAGCGGCTTATTGGAACTAGGCCCCTATCCGATTTGGCATAGTGGGACTCGTGAACTGTCTGGATTGGCTCCTTTGGGGGAGCCTGGCGACGCAAAGGCTTCGGGAGCTACAGCTCTCGAAGGCACGATCCCTGCACAAGTCGGGTCGCGTCGCCGATCCAGGCGGGTTCCGTTGGATGGTTGCGACCCATGTGGGTCTATTTTTGCTTCCGCCATTGGAGGCTAGGCTGACCAGCCGAGAGAGAAGAAGACGGACCGGCGCTTGGTCCCTGCTTCTACTGGCGGCGGGAGCCCTCCGCCTCTGGAGCATCCACAGCCTGGGGGACCAGTGGAACGTGCGGGGACTGGTGGCTGATGACCTCCGCCCGGTCACCATCGGCCCGTATCGATGGATTCGCCACCCCAACTACCTGGCAGTGGCGATCGAAGTCGCCGCCATGCCTATGGCCCTGGGCGCATGGCGGAGTGCTATAGGACTTTCGCTGGCCAACTTCTCGGTCCTCTGGAGGCGGATCCGCGCCGAGGAGAGGCTCCTCAGCGAAAGGCCTGGCTACAGCGAGGCGTTCGCCAGGAAGGCCCGCTTCATCCCCCACCTCCTTTGAGGCTCAGAAACTCCACCGAGACGCCGGGACCGAAGGCGATGGCCAGACCACGCCCGCGGCGTTTGATAAAAGCGGCCAGGACGAACAGCAGCGAGGCCGACGAGAGGTTTCCGTACTGACGAAAGGTCTCACGGGAGACCGTGAGAGCGCCGCCGGGCATCCCCAGGGCGCTCTCCACCGCATCAAATATGCGTGGTCCGCCGGCGTGGACCGCGTGGAAAGAGAACGGACCCTGGTCATAGGACTCCAGCAACCCCCTCAACTCGGTCGCAAGCATTCGCGGCAGCGTCCTATCGAGCACGGGGTGGAATCCCGCATCCCGCAGCTGAAACCCCAAAACTCCCTCACTGTCGGGAATCAGCCGTGACCCTGCCGCTGTCACCTGCAATCCGGAGCCATTCCCCGCCATCACCACCGCGGCCGCCCCATCGCCAAATACCAAACTGGCGGTCAGGTTGTCCAAGGACAAGTCGTCGGGGTTGAAGGTCAGGGAACACAGTTCGACACAGACCACCAGAACCACCGCATCGGGGAACGACAGAAGATGCCGATAGCCCGCGGCGATCGCGGCTCCACCCCCCGAGCATCCGAGCTCGGTGATGGGCAGGCGCAGGATGTCGGGGCGAAACCCCATTCGGTTTGCCAGCCTCACATCGAGCGATGGGACCATGTACCCGGTGCAGGAGACCGATATCAGCAGATCGACCTGGGCCGCGGACGTGCCGGACTCTCTTAGGGCCTGTTCGACGGCCATCTCCGCCAGCCTCGGGGCCTCTCGGTCGTACAGCCGCATTCGCTCCGTGATCGAGCGCTGCTGGAAGACTTCATCCAGGGGCAGAATCGTGTAGCGGGTTACCGGCTCCACCCTCGCTGCGCCGAGGTGGGTCCAGTGGGCGCCGAGGATCTTTCGACCCTCATCTGGGGTGAGGCGGAAATCCGGCAGCGCAGTCCCGATCCCCAGCAGGGTTGCCACTATGTCGACCCGCCAAGCAGGGCCAACCAGTCCTTTCCGGTAAGGCTCGCCAGCCCGCTGAGACCTTGATCAACACTGAGCAGGGACTGCAGCGTCTCCGGCCTCCTGTGCATGCCCAGTACCGCTCGACGACCCAATCCAGGTGAGCCTGACAAAGTCCTCGCCAGCCACGACATCGTCCGCCGACGCCGCCACTGCTGGCACCAAAACCTCCGGTACCGCTGAGCCGCCGTGGTGGGATCGGCGAGCAAGTAGCCGACGAGCGCCGAAGCCTGTTGCAACCCTGCGGTCAATCCTTCACCGGTGAGCGGGTCCAGAAAGCCGGCGGCGTCACCTACCAGGAAGACCCTCCCCTCTGCGACAGTCGTGGGGCGATGCCGGAACGGCCCAGCGCCGATGATCCGACCTGATCCCGGGCTGTCGGCCAGCGCCGGGTGAGCCCTCGACAAGATCTCCCGATAGCTCTCCAAGACCCCCATGGCGTGCTGACGGAGCTGCCCCCGGCGGCCGAGCACGGCGAACAGCAGTTCGTTATCCCCGACGCAGGCGAGGTACGTCTCAACATCCCCGAGCAGAGTGACCTCGACGTCAGAGCTTGGAGGTGCAGCACTGATGTGTCCAACCAAGGCGTACCGCGGGACGCGACGCCCTCGGCGCTGCCAACCCATGAGTCGGGAGATTGAGGAACGCATGCCGTCAGCTCCGATCAGGAGCGCAGAGGACATCGGACCCGCCGTCGTCTCGAGCTCGACGCCATCTGCTGTGCAACGAAGGCCGGTCACCCGCACTCCGGTCTTGACCCCCGCTCTAAGCGCCAGCAGTTCATCCAGTCTGGTGCGGCGGGTCCCATAGCCGAATCCGTTACCAAAGTCGGCTCTGGCGTATTCACCACCGGGCAGCCGATACCGGACCCCCCGGAGCCGTGGAAATCCCTCTTCCTCCAGGTCAAATCCGGCGCGGCGAAGCACCTCGGCCCCTGCCGGCATCAGTCCCTCGCCACAGGGCTTGTCGCGCGGAAAGACCGCTCCGTCCAGCACGACAGCACCCGGCAGCAGCAGCCCGAGGGCGGCCCCAACCGGGCCTCCGCCGACCACGGTCACCTCGGCGTCCATCGTTGGTCAACGCTAACAGAGGCCGAAAGTGGAGGGACTTTACCTTTTCATTCCTTCCGCCTGCGCTGGCGGGAAAGGTTCTTCCAGCGCTCCCGCTCCTGCCTTTGGATCGTTGAGTCCCCGTGTCGAGCTGCCAGGGATCGCAGCTCCCGCTCCAACTTGCGCCAGCTCTCCAGCCGATCCCCTGTCAGAGCGCCGGAGTCGACAGCCGCCCGTACGGCGCAGCCGGGCTCCTGCTCGTGACCGCAGTCCCGGAACCGACACTGGCTGGCTAGGTCCTCCAGCTCTTGAAAGGTCTGGGCCAATCCCTCGTTGTCGGCCCAGAGCCCTAGGCTGCGCATCCCCGGCGTGTCCAGCAAGATCCCTCTGTTGGGAATGACCAGAAGCTCCCGGTGGCTGGTCGTGTGCCGTCCCTTGCCGTCTGTCCTCACCGCTCCAGTGCCCATCCGCTCGGTGCCGGCTATCCAGTTGACCAGGGTGGACTTCCCAGCGCCAGACGCCCCCACCAGGGCGGCGGTCCTACCACTCCTGATCCAGCCATTGATGAGCTCTTCCATACCACGTCCATCGATTGCGCTCACAGCCAACGAGCTGGCACCTCCGGCGATCTCGACCACTCGCCTTAGCACCTCGGACACCTCAAGTGGCGGTAAGCAATCGGCCTTGGTCAGCACCACCACTGGAATGGCTCCGCTGTCCCACCCAAGCGCCAGGTAGCGCTGCAACGAATGCAGGTTGAGGTCGCGGTCCAGGGCATGAACCAGCAGCACCACATCCACGTTGGCAGCGACCACCTGGACCCTCTCGTCGCTGCCTGCCCCGAGCCTTCGGAATGCGGTGCGACGGGGCATGACTGCCAGAACTTGCTCTAGATCCTGCGGGGTTGTCCCGTGGCCCAGCGCCACCCAGTCACCGGTAGTTACCTGGTGGCGTCCGTAGCTGACCCGAACAGGATCGGGATCAAAGACCGTGCACAATCCACGATCCACCCGGGTCACCCGCGCCGGCCTGCTCCCTTCCAGAGCCAGCTGCTCAAAGCTGGTGGCGAACTCGGAATCCCACCCCAGATCCTCAAGGGTCGTGGGGAAATCGGTATCGGACTCTGTCAAACGGGCCTCCTGGGTGGAGATGCCCGCTCGTCTATCTCAGGCTGCTAAAAGTGCCTGGGGAACGGACATCAGATGGACGGCGCAATCCGGGTCTGATGACATCGACACTGAAAGAACTTTGTCCATTCCCTGCTCACCTCCCGGTAGTGGCGGCCGTCAACTGGCTCGTCACACCTTACAACGCCTTAATCCGCAGAGTAAAGCACCTATCCCGGCCGCACTCTCCACCGCTACCAAACTTTGGTGGAACCAAATGGATGTCACCGGACCAGGAAGACTGAGAGCTGGGACTAAACCTTACGGGAGAAGAATGTCTCGTCCAGGGCGCCTTATCTCTTCTCGGTCCCAAGGCTGTAGCGCAACAGAAGGTGGCTGCCCGACCGATGAACCGACATCAGCTCGCCCTTACGAAAGCTCTCTGGCAGAAGGCGGACCCCGGCGGCGAATCCAGGGCGACCGGCCCCCTCCCCCCCGCCGGCCACCACAGGTGAGACGGTGAGGAAGAGCTCGTCCACTAGATTGTCACGGAGCAGCTGCCCCATCACGGAGGGCCCTGCCTCAGACAGCACCACTTTGTGACCGCGGTCCTGGAGGACCTGCACAAGGGCGCTCCAGTCCACCCCCGACTCGCCCAACGCCAATACCTCGATACCCGCAGGAACAGGGGATCGCAGGTTGGCCATGCCGGCTTCGGTGGTGACCAGGAGACCGCCGTCCGAAAGCCCCGGGTGGTCCAGAGGAACCTTACCGCTGGCCGTGACCAACACGAGTTGGGGGGTCTCCGCCCGGCCCAAACGCTGCCTCAGGAGCGAGAAGTCCTGACCCATTGAGGGGTAGGCGGAGCTCGGTCTCCAGCGCGAATCCGGACTGGCGCGCAGCGTGCCAGCTCCGACCAAGACCGCATCAGCGCAGGCGCGCAGCAGACCCATAGTGAATTTGTCCGCCGGAACTCCACCGCTCAAGATTCGGCCCACGTGCTCGGTGCCCTGAATATCCACCACGCCGTCCAGACTGGACACGAAGTTGGCGTAGAGGACCGGCGAGGTAAATCCGATGCCCCCGGGATAGGCGGCGGCCAGAGCCGGTGGCAGCTCGTAGGCCGGCAAGCCGGCCTCTTGAAACAGCAGCTCCAGCAAGCTACGCCCAGCCGTAGACCGGGATCGAGGCACCGCTGATTGGCCAACCGTCGGAGCTGACCAGGAAAGCGATCACGCGAGCGATCGCCTTTGGGGGAACAGCCCTGACGATGGCGTCGGCGCTCATGGAGGTGCTATTCGCTTCACTCTCGATCAGCGCCGGCAGTACGCAATTCACCCGGATCCGATGCGCGGCGAGCTCGACAGCCAAAACCTCCGTGAGGCGGATCACCGCCGCCTTGGAGACTGCATAGGCGGCGCTTCCCGCCCCGCCGACCCTGCCGGCACGGGCTGATACGTTGACGATGGCGCCTGAGTCTACCTTCACCAACCGGGAGGCCGCTTCGCGACACGACCACCAAGCGGTATCCAGATTTAGGTGCATCATCGCCTGATACTGATTGGGGTCGCCATCCAGAACCGAGCCGGACTGGAAACCTCCCACCAGATTCACCAGCGCTTCCGGCCTTCCCAAAGTGTCGATGGTCTCCCACAAACGGGAGACGGAGGCCGGGTCGGCTAGGTCAGCGCCCAGCCTGCGCACCTCACCTCCTGACCGTTGATCGGTGAGAGAGCTGCCCTCAAATCCCGGTTTTCCGACCGCGATCACGAGCTCCGCCGAGCGGCTCAGCTCGGCCACAACCGCCCTGCCAAGGGAGCCACCTGCCCCGCACACCACCACCGCGTCCATCAGCCTAGGGGGTTCCGTGAGACCGCAGACAGGAACTCTTGCCTCAATGCCGGGTCCTCCTCGTATGCTCCTCTCCAATAGGAGCTGCTGGTCCGGGAAGTTTCGTCCCGCACCCCGCGCATGCGGGTACAGAGGTGGATCGCCGAGAGGTGGACCGCTACCCCATGCGGCTCCAGTTGATGGACCATCCAGTCGGCAACCTCCTGGCCAACCCGCTCCTGAACGGTAAACCGCCGGGAATAAACGTTCACCAGGCGAGTGAGCTTGGAGAGGCCAACTATGTGCTCGTGGGCGATGTAGGCCACATGCGCGAAGCCATAGAAGGGTAGGGCGTGGTGCTCGCAGAGAGAAAAGAAGGGGATCGGCCCCTCGACTATTTGACTGATCCGGCAGTCCGGGCCGCCTCGACACTCGGTCGGAAAGATGGTCAGGAGCTTTGAGTCTCCCTCATACCCTCGGGTCACGTCAGCCAGCGCCTGAATGAACCTCCTTGGTGTGTCCTTGGTGGAAGGGCTACCCAACTCCATGCCGAAGGCCGCAAATATCTCCAAGGCGTACCCCTCGAAGCGAGCCAGAGTCTCAGGAGTCAGCTCTCGCCGAGTGTCGCCAATCCAGGAGCGGTCCGGTCCTGACTTCTCAGCTCGCCCCAACTGACCCGACTCGTCACTCACACACGTCTCCTTGACTTCGCTCCATCTCGCCCGCAGCGACCCACCAGTCGGAGTCCCCTTACAGAGTTTGAGGGTACAGAAGGGTATCGCGGACCAACTTTAAGGGTGCACCGCAGCTTCGCTCCTGGTAACCCATGGCCACCTTCGTGTGAGCGGCCAACCTTGGTGGCATCTGGGAGGTCCCGGCGCGGCGGCCCAGCTACTCAACCGCAGGGCGCTTGCGGCTGAGCAACCTTGGAACTGGCTTGTCGATCAAACACAGCTGGCCGATAGAGCTGACCTCCTGGCCTACTCCCGCCAGCTCTGGGGTTACTCGCCCGGGGACCGCGCCGCCAAATGCCAGCTCCAGTGTCGGGCAAGAGAACGTCTAGTTCTGTCACCCATGCGGCCCAGAAACTGCACTGGCTGAAGCCTTAGCCCCTCGCTCGAAGTCAGCCATTTCCATCACTCGAAGGCCGAAGGTGCTCGCCTAGGGAGTAACTTGGCAAGACCATGACCAGCAGATGGGTGCGTCACCCGGGATAACATCAAAGTCGCGCCGAAGCTGGATACCCTAAGGAGACCTCGGATGATCTCGGCGGAAGACTACCTGTACTTCGTCGACTTGGAGCTCGAAGGCATGATCGCGATTGCGGAAGAGCTCGGCGATGAGCTGGCTAATAGAAAACTGGAGGTCCCGGGAGCGAACTCCCCCTATGCCATCCTGACCCATAGCTTGGGTGTCGTGGAGTACTGGGGCGGGCACCTGGCCATGGGTCGGCCGTCAAACCGTGATCGAGCTGCGGAGTTCGTCGCTGCGGGGAGGGTCTCGGATCTGGTTGTGCGTGCGCGCCGGGTGCGCGCCCAGCTGATGGCCGACCTCGACCAGATCCGACCAGGGGAGCCTCCGATTGGAAATCCACCTAGTCCGGATGCCGTTTTGCCCTTGGGTAGGACCCAAGGAGGCGCTCTGATTCACATCCATGAGGAGTTGGCTCGGCACAGGGGGCAAATGGAAGTAACCAGAGACGTTCTGATTTCGCAGACGGCTGTACGCTGACTCGACGCTGTTTGGCCGGGATCCAGCTGGAACCAGCGCCGATCAGCTATTTGGGGCACTGGTCTCCTCCTGAACCGGGCCCTTCGCCAACTTCCTCCCCAATGTGGAAAGAAGCGGTGACCGAGATTCTTGTGGGACGCTCCGCCGCGAACTTTGACCCTCAACCGTTTGGGGTGCTCCGCGACGACTTACGCGTCCACTCGAGCCTCTCTACCACTGCCAGCCGACCTTGCGCTGGTCGATCTCGTCCCCAGCGTTCGGTTTGATCGGTTCGAGTCACCGGCGCGCGCGGGGTGGTATGGTCGCTCCGAGATGCTCCAGAGATTAGAGCAAGTTGTCAGACAGCGTCGCTTCGAGGCCCTATCAGGAACCCTGCTCTGGGGTGTCCTCGGTGCCGGGAGCGGATTCCTCATTCTGGAGCTGGTCGGTTGGGTGGTCGATCCCCTCGTGGTCGCGATCCTTTGGCGCCTTTACCGAAACTCACCGCAACGCTGGATGCTTCTGGCGGTGTATTCCATCGGCTACTTGGCCGTGACCGCCCATTACCTGGTGCCCGATTTTGGCGCCCCCTGGCCGTCGGCGGCTGACCGCGGATACTTTGGCTTTCTGCTGGCCGCGGGCGCTGGGCTTCTGGTGGCCAGCCTGGTGCTGGCGCGAAGGGATACGCGCTCGAGGCGGAGCGTTCAGAGCACGAGCTGACCCTTGTCCACTTGCGGTCGTGGTTCGGGGACAGCGCGCCCCTCGCGAAAGCCCGCTAGTCCCAAACGGTACCCATACCTACGGGGTCGGGATGAGGGGACGGCCGGTGGAACCTCACAAGCCCTTGGTGGGTGACTTCACGCCGAGCCCTTCAAGCGACAGGACCTGGATCCGCGGCGGGTTGGTTGGGGAAAGCCACAGTCGGCAGCCAACCTGACCCCGTTGGCAGCTCATGGTCCACGTCGCGCGGAGATGGCCTTCGACTCGCAGAGGTCCCACCTCGGTGCACTGACCAAACGCGGCCCGTAGGTCCGCGAAGTCCCTGGCCCTGGTCTCGAGGTCCCTGTCAAGGAACAAATTGTCCGCTGCCCCTTCCGCCAGTAACCGCCCGTCCCACGACCGATACAGGGTGCCAACCAATGCTTGACCTCTGCGAAGGTCCCCACTGGCGGCGTCCAACCTGGCCGAGAGGCACCCCATCTCCTCCAGCTTCTCAAATGCCAACCTGACCACCATTCGCATCGGGGCGTAGGTGAGGTTGGCGAAGGCGACCACCCCGACGCCGCAGTCGGGGAGCCACTCCACGTGCGAACCGAACCCCGGGAGTCCGCCGCTGTGCGAAACGACCTGTCCCAGCCTCCGGTGGTGAGCCCCCATCAGGCCCATCCCATAACCGAGTCCGCCTAGGTCCGGGCCGGTCGACTTGTCATCGTGGACAACCCGCTGGGGCTGCTGCATCTCGCGCCTCGAACTGCGGCACATCGGGCTTAGATCTGGCCCGTCGCGAGGGGGCCAGGCCGAGAGGTGGAACGCAACATATTTGGCAAAGTCCGGAACCGTGGTCCAGACCCCACCCATAGCTCCGAATGCACCATGGTGCAGGGCCTCCTCGGGTGCCCATCCTTCGGCGGAGGCCCGATATCCGTGTGCTCTTCTGCCCGAGGAGACTTCTCCAACTTCGAATGTGGTCGATGTCATGTCCAGGGGACCGAAGAGCCGCTCTTGGGCGAACTGGGGCAGCGGCTTTCCGGAAGCGATCTCTACGATCCTACCCAGCATCGCGTACCCGAGGTTGGAGTATTCGAAGGCGATTCCCGGTGCGCGGTTGAAGTGGATTGGCGATTGGAGCAGTTCGTCGAAGGAGGCAAGGCTCATCGCGAGCTGGCGATCCGCCCACGGATCGTCCTCCACCAATCCCCCGGACATCGTCAGCAGGTGGCGGACGGTCGGCCGCGGGGAGTCCTTGCTCACCAGGTCGCGCCCGCGCAGAGCCGGCAGATACTCCTCAACGAGGTCGTCCAACCGCACGAGCCGGTCGTCGCGCAACATCAACAGGCAACAGGCTGTCATGCTCTTGGTCATTGAGGCGATCCGAAATATGGTGTCGTTCGCCACCGGCACGCGCCGCTCCACATCTGCCCAACCGAAAGCGCCGGACTGCACCAACTCTCCCGCTTCCACAACCCCGAACGAGACCGCCGGAATACCGTGGCTCGCCTGGAAGTCCCCAAATACCATACTGAGGGCGTCCCCAACCTCGGAAGAGCCAATTGCTACAGCCCTGGAGTCGATGACACATCCCCCTATTGAGCCCATGGACCCGGCACCTTGCGGCGCTCCCCATGATCTCAGAAACCGGAATATCCGCGCAGCCTATTCCTCTGGAGTCATAGCTCCTCGCCTAAGTTCCAGAACCGGTGCCGGACCAGCTCGCACCGAGCTACCACAATTGTTGGGTGCCGACTGAGCGCGATATCCGGGCCTTCGACGCCAGAGCTACGACTTATGAGCAGGGCTGGCTCTGGCGCCTGCACCATGAGAGAGCGGACCGCACAGCTAATCTAGCCCTGCCCACGGTTCAAGACCCCCGCAGGGTGCTCGACATCGGCTGCGGCACGGGCTATCTGGTCCGGACTCTGGCCGAGCGCTGCCCGGGGCCGAGAGGCCCGACGCCATCGACCCGGCCCCCTCCATGATCCAGATCGCCACCTCGTCCGCCAACGATGGGCGCCTGCGTTTCGCTACCGGTGTCGCCGAGCGGCTCCCTTACCCCGACTCAACCTTCGATCTGGTTCTGACCACGACCTCCTTTGATCATTGGTCAGACCAACAGGCCGGGTTGCTCGCGTGCGCTCGGGTCCTGGCGCCGGGCGGCCAGCTCGTTCTGGTTGACGTGCTCTCAGGCTGGCTCGCCCCGACAATGCTCGCCGGCCGCCGCGGCCGGGCCGACAGCGAACGAAGTGCCACCAAGCTACTTCACAGGGCAGGACAGGGCAAGATTCCGCTCCGTCACCTGGCACGACCTCTACGCCATCATCATCCGCGCGTCCACGGCCACCATCTGAAAACCCCTGAGAACGAACCAGCGATGCGCCACGCTTGCTCCACTGCCGCCGT
>DAHVDN010000219.1 GCA_027313505.1 Candidatus Dormiibacterota bacterium | reverse complement strand
CAAGGGGATCGGTCGACCTAACGACTTTCTCCTATCGCACAAGGGGACGGTTGGGAATGTCGCGTGGGTCGGTGAGAATCCACCACCTTTTGTCTGCTCACCTCAAACGACCTTCTACCGAAGCATTCGCGCGGACAAGCTCGATCCCCGCTACCTCTTCTTTCATCTCCAATCTCCACCATTCCAGGAGCAGCTCCGTAGTCGACTTGGGGAAACCGACATGGCACCGTACGTGAGCCTCACAGAGCAGCGGCGACTAATGCTCACCGTGCCTCCCCTTGCCGAGCAGCGGGCGATCGCCGAGGTGCTCGGGGCGCTCGACGACAAGATCGAGGCGAACCGGCGGCTGGTGGAACTGTGTGATACGACATGGCGAGTGACTCTTGCTGGTGAAAGTGATACTCAACTGGTGCCGCTCTCGTACCTTGCCACTTTCATCAACGGACGCGCGTTCACCAAGGACGCTAGTGGTACCGGTCGGATGGTGGTCCGGATCGCCGAACTGAACTCGGGGCCAGGCGGATCGACCGTGTACAACGACATGAAGGTTGTTGACGACTATCTTGCCCGACCAGGTGACCTGCTCTTTGCTTGGTCTGGAT
>DAHVDN010000218.1 GCA_027313505.1 Candidatus Dormiibacterota bacterium | reverse complement strand
GAACGTTGCGAGGAAGGCAGATGGGAGAGTGCGGACGGGAGATGGCGAGCGGGACCCATGAAGTCGAGAGCGTCACCCGCCTGACCGCCTGAGTAGGATCCGCCGGCCAGGTTTGACGCGCCCCCGTTAAGCCATCCAACCGCACCATCCCGGAGAATGTCCGGCGAGGCCACCCAGATGGGGCGCGCGTGCGGCGTCGGTAGGTTTGCGGCACCCAACGGCTGCCATTTACGGGGCAGCTCCAGCCCGAGATCAACTCGAGATGGGTCCATGTATTTTGACCCCACAGTGTTACAGGCACTCGTGGGGTCCACCCATCCATGGGCCGCGCACCTACCAGTCTGCGTGCCCCTTGGGTTACACCGGCTCGGCCGGTTGGCGCTCGCCCGGGGCCGCCCTGCCGCGGCGCTCAAGGTCGACCTCGTCGCGCGCCGGATGAGGCTCCCTCCCAGGCGTCTCCAGAGCGCCTTACTGGCGTCTTGAGCCGCCTGGGAGGACCCCTGCACGCGGAAGGAGTGCCGGTGCCTCGCGCCCAGCGCCGCGGCAGGTACCACTGCCCTTCCGCCGTATGGCGGGTGCCGATCAACCCGAAGCTGGAGAGGTC
>DAHVDN010000217.1 GCA_027313505.1 Candidatus Dormiibacterota bacterium | reverse complement strand
CCGCGGTGCTCGCGGCCTCGCAGGTTAGAGGCGAGACGTTCCAGTTCCGCTTGCTTCGGGTAGAGCGTCCGATGAGACAATCGATCTCGTGCGCATTCACATCCCCGACGACCCCTCCCGTCTCCTGGTCGCCGGCGACACCCACGGCAACTGGTTGCACTGGAAGCAGGTCCTGCTCCCAGCGGCCCATGAGCACAAGGTGGAGGGGATCGTCCAACTGGGCGACTTCGGCTACTGGCCTCTGACTGGCGATGGCCGGGACTACATCAAGGTCCTCACGGGCCGACTTGCGAAGGCCGACCTCTGGGTGGTGTTCGTGGACGGGAACCACGAGGACCACAAGGCCCTGCTCCAGCTCCCGCCCCGAGCCGATGGCCTGGTCGAGATCACCGAGCGGATACTCTGGGCTCCCCGCGCCCACCGCTGGGCCTGGTCGGGGATCCGCTTCCTCGCCCTCGGCGGAGCCTTCTCGATCGACCGGAGATACCGCAAGCTCGACTCCGGAAGGTGGGGGTGGTTCGAGGAGGAGACGATCACTAGCGATCAGGCTCAGCTGGCCATTGCCGGCGGACGGGCCGATGTTCTTCTCACCCACGATGCACCGG
>DAHVDN010000216.1 GCA_027313505.1 Candidatus Dormiibacterota bacterium | reverse complement strand
CCATCTGGCGGACCCGACCCGCCTGGTGGCTGCCGCGAGCATGGTCTACGGCGAGCGCATGGACTCCCTCTACGGAAGAATGGCTCCGGTCGCCGCCGAACGTCTGCTGGGAGCCGAGGACATGGGAGACCTGGACCTCGGCGATCGCCGCCTCACCCTGGTGCATTCGCCCGGGCACGCCAAGCACCACATCGCGGTCCTGGACGATGCGACCGGGGTTCTGCTGGTCGGAGACGCGGTCGGGGTGAAGGTGCCCGGGGGTGGGCCGCTGCGACCGGCCATGCCTCCGGACGACTTCGACCGAGACCTCGCCATCAATTCACTCCACAAGTTCGCGGCCTTGACGCCCTCCCAGCTGGTCCTCACGCACTTCGGCCCGGCGGGGGACCCCCAGCAGGTCCTGAGCGAGGCTGAGGCGACGATGCGCGCGTGGTGCGCGGTCGCCGAGACGGCGTTCCTGGAGGAACCCTCCGTGGACCACATCGAGCGAGCCCTCCTGGAGCGGGTCTTCGAGCCCGCCGAGGATCCCTCACGCCAGCCGGTTGTGGACACCCTCAACGGCTTCACCTCCAACGCTGCGGGCATGCATGGCTGGCTTCTCAGAGACCGTC
>DAHVDN010000215.1 GCA_027313505.1 Candidatus Dormiibacterota bacterium | reverse complement strand
CCCGAGACCACGAACCACAGCTGCGGTGCTCCCAGGAGCACTAGGGGGACCTCAAAGGCGAGCAACCCCCGGATCCAGCCGCGTCTGCCCAGCCACCATAGCCCGGCCAGACCCGCCACCAGGTACCCAAAGGGATTGAGAAACGGCAGCGTCGCGCCGAGCACACCCGCGACGGGTAACGCTCTGGCCAAGCGCAGCCGCACAGCTTCCCAGGTTAGCGACAGGGTGAGGGCAACCATTGCCATCCCAAAGGCGAAGTCGCGCTGGGGCATCCACAGGGCCAGCAGGGGTTCATACCACTGAAGATCGGGCAGCGCCGGGGGTGCCGGACCCTCCCCATCGTAGGACCGCGGCAGATGGGTGAGCTCGGTGGGAAGGTGCTCAACAAACCCCAGTACCGCAGCCGGGGTCGAGGAGGTCAAGGTGGTGCAGGCGGAGGCCGGATAGCCTGGGTTGGTGGTGGCCACCTGCCGGCATCCATCCGGATAGACGGCGGCAAAGCCCAGCCCGCCTCCCAGCAGGAGCAACAGCACCGCCACCGAGGCGGCGGTGGGCTTGGAGGTTACCCGCAGTGCCAGGTGCCAGACCAGGACGGTCGCCGCCCAGCTTATG
>DAHVDN010000214.1 GCA_027313505.1 Candidatus Dormiibacterota bacterium | reverse complement strand
GATGTGGCTGCCCAAGTGCAGTTGAGCGCGGCGACGGTGGGCAAGCGGCGATAGCGCTAAATCACTCGGCGGCGGGCGGGTCTCCTGGACGAGCCCCAGTTCGGAGCACCTCGGCGAATCACCTACGAGCAGGTGGAGCAGGTGGTGGGGCGAACTCTGAAGACCAAGCCGGCCAACGCCACCCTCTGGACCACCAGGAGAATGGCCGAAGCCATTGGGCTCAGCGACACCAGCGTGCCGCGCATCTGGCACGAGTTTGGACTCCAGCCCCACCGCAGCGAGACCTTCAAGCTCTCCATCATCGCAACCAGGTGTCCAAGGAAATCGTGGACCAGGGGAGGGCACAGCTCCCAGGTGCCCCTCCCAGCCACGAAGCTATTTCTAATTCGGGGAGACGGCTTCGCCCCAGACGGACCGTGTCGGGGTGCCACGCGCGTCTGAGCGACCTTCGGAGGAAACCAAGGCGAAGTGCGCGACTTTGCCCGTCGCCAACACTTGGGCCGTTGGCCTCATCTCCCGCCCCATGGGTTGGCGGATGGGGGCTGGTCCGGCCCGAGCTAGACTTCCGTCAGCAGAGTCGAGTAGGTGCCGGCGAAGCGGGTCGGAATTGCG
>DAHVDN010000213.1 GCA_027313505.1 Candidatus Dormiibacterota bacterium | reverse complement strand
CCGCGGGCGCTCATCGTGACGCCGACCAGGGAGCTGGCGACCCAGATCGGAGGTGTTCTGAGCCGCCTCGACCCTCGGCTGAGGCAGGCGCTGGTCTTCGGGGGGGTCGGTTATCAGGGCCAGATCAACCAGCTGCGGACGGCCGATGTCGTCATCGGCTGCCCGGGTCGGCTGGTGGACCTGGTGGAGAGGGGCGCCGCCCGGCTGGGCGCGGTGCAGTACCTGGTCCTGGACGAGGCGGACGAGATGCTGGACGCCGGCTTCGCCAAGGATGTGGAGAAGCTGGTGGAGCGCACCAACCAGCGCACCACCGCCCGGGCCCGGCAGACCATCCTCGCCTCCGCCACCATGCCCGATTGGGTCACCAAGATGGCCGCTCGCCATCTGCAGAGCCCGGGAAGGGTGGCCGTCGAGCCGCCGCAGGAGGTGGCCCTGGAGCACGGCCTGGTGTCCCTGCCGCGCGCCGGCAAGGTGGCTTACCTGAGCCAGCTGCTGGCTCACTCATCGTCCACCATCGTTTTCCACCGCACCAAGCACGGGACCAAGAAGCTGGCCCGGGACCTGAGCCTGCTGGGCCACCCCACGGCGGAGCTGCAGGGAAACCTCTCCCAGGCGGCCCGGGA
>DAHVDN010000212.1 GCA_027313505.1 Candidatus Dormiibacterota bacterium | reverse complement strand
GGCGCCGGGGTTCCTGCCGGCCCTGGCCGCCTGGGCCCGGGCCAACGGCGTCGTGTTCGTGGCCGACGAGATCCAGACCGGCTGGTGCCGCACCGGGGACTGGTTCGCCTGTGATGACGAGGGCGTGGTGCCCGACCTCCTCACCACGGCCAAGGCCCTGGCCGGCGGGATGCCCCTGGCCGCGGTGACCGGCCGGGCCGACCTCATGGAACACGTGCACCCGGGCGGGCTCGGGGGCACCTACGGCGGCAACCCGGTGGCCTGCGCCGCCGCCCTCGCCGCGGTGGAGACCATGGAGCGCCTCGACCTGTCCGCCGCGGCCCGGCGCATCGGGGCCGCGGTGCGGGAGCGCCTCGAGGCGCTGGCCGCCGCCCACCCGGGCATCGGCGACGTGCGCGGGCGGGGCGCCATGCAGGCCGTCGAGCTGGTGCGACCCGGCACCCGGGAGCCCGACCCGGAGGCCGCCCGGCGCATCGTGGCCGCCTGCCACCGGGCCGGGGTGGTCGCCCTCTCGTGCGGCAGCTTCGGCAACGTGATCCGGCTCCTCCCGCCCCTCGTCATCCAGCCGGACCTGCTGGCCGACGGCCTCGACGTCCTGGCCGGGGCGGTCGCCGCCGAGGGCTAGG
>DAHVDN010000211.1 GCA_027313505.1 Candidatus Dormiibacterota bacterium | reverse complement strand
ACATCACTCTCAGATCCCTCCTCGCCCCGAGCGACGCTGCCGAACACCCGGGCGTTGCCCAGCCCATAGCGGGCCAAGACCTTCCGCATCTCGCCACGATGACGGCGGATTCGCTGACCGAGGAAGCCGCTCGCTGGATCGGGCCCGGACCTCCCAGCGAGCCGGATGTCCAGCTCAGATCCGGTGGCGTTTACCAAGCGAATCAGCATCGGAACCGACGGCTGGCGGGCACCGGACTCATAGGCGCTCACCACACTCTGAGCCACCCCAGACCGGCGACCCAGCTCCACTTGGGACAGTCCGGCCCGGCGGCGTGCCTCCCGCAACAGCTCGGCCGCAGTACCCATGGCGCGAGATTATAGCGGATCGTAGATGATCGGAGCCACACCGAGAAACCATCTGCTCACGCTGGGTCTTGGCGGCTCCGCGCGCATGGATCCCGTTGCCGTCACTGGTGCCCCGGGCTCCCCCAGCCGATTCCCAGAAGTACTGTTTGCGGCCCATTCTTATCTCGATCTGCTGGAGGCGACTCCGGGAATCGAACCCGGGATCGCGGTTTTGCAGATCCCCCGGATCCGTCCGGGAGTGTCCGCCAAGGTCCGCCCTGAGATCAAGAACGGGACTCG
>DAHVDN010000210.1 GCA_027313505.1 Candidatus Dormiibacterota bacterium | reverse complement strand
CAACCGGGACCGGCGCACCGGCCACGCTGGCCGCGGCGAGGGCGCGCAGAAAGGGCTCGGGCTCGACCGCAAGCACCCGGGTGACCTGGGGCGGGTCATGGGCAAAGTTGAGGCCGTTGCCGGCTCCGACCTCGATCACCCGCCCGCTGAGCCCGGCAAGCAGCTGCCTGCGGCGGTCGGCATAGCCGCGGCGCTCCAGCCCCGGGCTCGTGCGGGCGTACAGGCGGGCAAGAATGGGGGTCTATCGGCATAGATGTGGGTGCCGGTGGGGTGATGCTGGCGTGATCTCCAGGTGGGGGGCCGCCGCGTAGGCAGGCGACCAGCGCCTGGGGTCGTGCCGAGTTCCGGTGGGGGTGTCCGACCGCCCGGGCGGCGTGAAGAGTGGCGCGATCGGTGCCGTACCCTTCGGAACGCTCTACCGACCCTCCGGGGGGACACCGATGCGCGCCCCCGCTGCATTCTCGCGCCTGCTGCACCTGCCGGGCATCTGGGTCCGCCAGGTCGAGTTCACCGCCCCCGGTGTGGTGGTCACCGTGGCCCTCCGCCGCCGCCGGCTGCGCTGCCCGCTCTGCAGCTTCGAGACCTCGAGCGGCTACGACACCCGGCCCGTCGAGAGCCGCTGGCGTCACCTC
>DAHVDN010000020.1 GCA_027313505.1 Candidatus Dormiibacterota bacterium | reverse complement strand
CCCTCGCTCGACTGGATCGACGCAGATGAGCATCATGTATCTCATCGCCTCTCCTTTTTTTGCGCTAGCGTAGCCTTCTAATCGTCACTCGGAAGACCGATCAGGTGCGGTCGTTGGTCGCGACCAACGGGTTGCGGTGTGCGGGCTTCGGTAGTTGGAGCACCAGCGTGTGTTTGAGCGCTCCCGTGCGCACCCGGCCCCAAAAGACGGGACGATGCAGACGGCACTGAAACCTCCGAGCGTCCAGCGCTGCTTGCGCGAAGTCCCCTCCTCCGCTCTCGAACCACCGAAACCTGGCTCGAACGGCACGACGCTCTGCGCTTACCAGCTGCTGTGCGGATCCCGGGTTCATGTTTTCTCTCCTCGGCGAGTGATGCTGCCCCACCGCCTCCTCTGAGGAGGCCTTCGAGGCGTTCGATAGAGCGACGATCGGAAAGCGTCCGGATGGACAGCCGTCGTCCTTTCCCGGACCAACAACCATGGCGACGTCCCTCATGTAGCCGTCGGACGACGGGCTGAGGGAGGATATCGACGAGAGAGGGTTCACCAGCCGCCAGCACTCCAGAGGCGGTTATTCCTCGGTTCCCACTTTCCGCCGGCAGCTCGGGAGGCCGGCGATCTACCGGGGCGGGTTCCACTTCACTCCGGTCGCCCGTGGATGCTCCTCGAAGGCAGCTGTACCTCCGCGCCCCGGGAGTGGCCGGGTGCTGAGCAGGGTCTGCTTTCGATCGGACCTCAGGCCCGACCCCAGCGAACCACTCGGAAGTGGGAAAGGAAGGGCCGAGCAGGGGCGCCTCACCGCACAACAGCTACCAATCATTCCACAATGTAGTCATAACTACAAAATGAGACGAAGCGGGTGTCCTGAGTCGGCCCCGCCCTGGCTCTGGAGGTGACCGGTGAACGATGGGAAGAGGGAAGAGCGGGAAGTCCGCGGAGCGATCGTGGAGGCGGCCCAAGCCCTCTTCAGAAACAGTGTCATGTCCCACACGGGCCACGCCAACCTGTCCGGGCGCGTCTCAAGGGATGAGATGCTTTTGACCGTAGACGGGGCGGTTCGTGATCTCAGCCCCGACCGAATAGCCCGCGTTCGCCTGGATGGGACCGTGCTGGCCGGAGCACTTGATCCCACCAACGCCGAGATCGTGGCGATGCACGGCGAGGTTTACCGGGTGCGTCCAGCCGTGGGTGGGATCATCCACACGCATTCCCCCAACCTGCTGGCCTTCGCCATGGCCAACCGGCCTCTGCCCTGCCGCTACGAGGCGCTTCTGCGGTTTGGGCAGGCCGAGGAGGTCCCCGTCGTACCTTGGGCACCTCGGGGTTCGGAGCGCTCGGTAGGAGGCATTGTCGAGGCGGTGAGCGAGCACTCCTCCACCCAAGCGGTGATTCTTGGAAACCACGGGGTGCTGGTGTTTGGGAAGAGCCCACAGGCTGCAGCGGCTCTGGTGACCGTGCTCGAGGAGGCTGCCGAAGGGGAGCTGGCCGCGTCCCACCTAGCCGAACCTGTGAATTTCCCGGCAGGCGCGCTTGAGGAGGTACGCATCTCGATGGCGCGGGTGCGGCCGTGACCGACCCCGGCACCGACCCCGAGGAAGTCATCCGGCAGTCGTACCGAGAGCTGACTGGGTCGGTTCCCGGGGGCATCGAGAGAAGACTGGAGCTGGCAGCGGCCACCGAGAGGCTGGGCTCGGTGGCGGCGGTGGAGGCTATGAGGCGAGCTCTGATAATGGACAACCCTCTCGGACTCAAGCACGGTCAGATCGTGCATTTCACCCAGCTGGTCGGACTGGGAAAGGTGGTCCGGCCCGGTTGCATGCCCGGGCCGCGCTACGCGCAGGGGCGACACTGCCGGAGTTGATGGGAGCCGTGGAGCTGGCGCTCATCACCTCGGGGGTGCCCGCCTACTCCCTGGGCGTGGAGGTGCTCTCTAAGCTGCTTATTGAGGAGCGGACCGCGCCCGATGGTGAGCTGCCAGGCGCCAACTGACCGGATGGCGGCAGGGGACATCGCCCCGGCGGAAACGCGCGAGCCTGCCCTAGAGGGAAGCACTGGTTTTCTGGTAGGCAGGGCCCATCGCGCGCTGCGCTCAAGTTGGGAGCTGCGGCTGGCCGACCTCGGCCTGTCAGCCCCCCAAGCAGCGGCCCTGCTGGCTGCCGGCTGCCAACCCAACACTGGTCTGCGAGCCCTGGCCCGGTTGTTGGGAACCGGCCCGATGAATGTCCGCCGCCTGGCGGGAAAGCTTAACCAGCTGGGGCTGGTGGAACTAAAAACGTCGAGCTCTGACGCCAGGATCCGGGTGATAGTGGTCACCGGAAGGGGAGCCCAGATGATCGAGGAGATCGGACGACGTGCCGACGAGCAGGAGCACCACCTGCTCGCGGTACTCGGCGCGGAGGGCCAGCTGCGCCTCCGACTTCAACTGCAGCGGTTGGCCGCTGAATTCGCGAAGGCCGACTGAACCAGCAACGGCAGGCCCATGGTCAGCCAACCGGCCGGCCCGGGATGGGACCAGCCTGTCCCCTGGCACACGCCTGGCAACTACCGTGCCCCACCAGCTCCACGCGCCCCACGCCGAACCCGATCTTTACTGCCGCCCGCTCTACCCACTCAGGCACTTCGGGAGCGCTGACGTCAAAGGTGGCCCCGCAGTGGTCGCAGAGCAGGTGCTGGTGCGACTCGTTTCCAGCCTGTACCGCCTCGTAGGCATTCACATGCCCGAGCTGAACCTTTCGGGCCAAGCCCAGTTCGACCAGCAGATCCAACGTCCGGTACACCGTCGTGCGTTGGAATCCAGGTACCTTATGGGAGATGCTGGCGCAGAGCTCGTCGGCCGTGGCGTGTCCCGGGCTCTCCAGCAGAGCGCTGAAGACCAGCCTCCTCTGCGGCGTGAGCCGCCTGCCCTGCTCTCGCAGCGCTTCCAACCCGTCCATGTGAATCAGGATGATAGCTGTTGGCCACTATTGCAACAAGCCTTCCACCGGGTCTCCTCTGACCGCTCGGCTATGATCACTTAGGAGTGGGAAGCCGATGAACGATAAGAAGCGCCTGGCCGCGCTTGAGGACGCCTTAGCCAAGGTCCAAGATCCCGAGCTCCATCGGCCAATGATGCAACTGGGGATGTTCAAGAACCTCAGGGTCGAGGGGTCAACGGTGAAGCTGCGGGTGGTACTTACCACCCCGGCCTGCCCACTTAAGGACCGCATTGAGAGTGAGATCTCCGACGCGGTCGTGGGACGGGTCGACGGGATCGAGCGCGTCGAGTTGGAGTGGGACTCTGATGTCTCCCGGACCAAGGGGGTCACCGGAAGGCAGGACATTCCTGGGGTGCGCAACACGATCGCGGTCAGCGCCGGCAAGGGGGGTGTGGGCAAGACCACAGTCGCCGTCAACTTGGCGTTTGCGCTGCTACGAACCGGAGCCCGAGTGGGTCTTTTGGACGCCGACATCTATGGCCCCAACGTGCCGATAATGCTCGGCCTCGACGAACGCCCGGAGGCTCAGGATGGGCGGATGATCCCCCTTAAGAAGAACGGACTTGAGGTGGTTTCAATCGGAACCATTATCGACCCTGACAAGCCGATCATCTGGCGAGGTCCGATGCTGGCTGGGGCGCTCCGGCAGTTCCTCTTCGAGGTGAACTGGGGCGAGATTGACTACCTGGTGTGTGACCTGCCACCCGGGACCGGTGACGTTCAGCTCACCCTGGCACAGTCAATCCCTCTGACCGGAGCGGTCATCGTCACCACCCCCCAGGATGTCTCCTTGGCAGATGTGGGACGTGGGATTGCTATGTTCGAGCAGCTCAGGGTGCCGCTTTTGGGGGTAATCGAGAACATGAGCGGATTCGCCTGCCCGCACTGCGGCGAGGTGACCGAGGTCTTCAGCAGGGGTGGAGGACGGGAGCTCGCGAAGACCCGCGGGATCCCATTTCTGGGAGAGATCCCGCTGGATCCAGCGGTCCGGATCGGCGGGGGAGCGGGTCAGCCGTTGATGCTGGCGCAGCCGGAGTCGATTCAGGCAGCGGTCTTCAAGGAGATCTCCGCCTCGCTAGCTGGGGAGATCAGCCGGGTCAACTTTGAGTCCCAAGCCGGCCCGGTTATGCCTACCGGTCCCCGGCTGCCAGTCGGTTGACCGATCAGACGGTCCTCCCTGCGATCTCGGCGAGGACCAGTTGTGAGGCGGAGCGGATGGCTGGCCCCGCAGCTGACTCATCGCTGTAAACCCGCAGCCACACGGTTCGCAGCGGTAACAGCCTCGCCATCAGCTCCGGGGCCGCCTCCACCTCGACCTTCTCAGAGATGGGGTCGTAAATGCTGAGCTGCTGACCGGCAGCGGCCGGGTTCTCGGGTCGGGGGGCTGTGCTGGCCAGGTCAACTTCCAATCCGACCCCGGACCATTTGGTGGGGAGCTGGGCGCGGATACTGACCTCGATGGCCTCGCGGTCACGGAGGGCCGGCCGTTCGCCAGCCACGCTCAGCTCATGAAAGGCCTCGAAGACCAACCGCCAGGGCAGACGCCGCTCGGTCACAGCACGCCAGCCGTCACCCAACTCCTGCTCCGCCCGTGAGCGGGGATGTAGTTGAAGTCGCTCGACCTCCGCCATGAGCGACCAGTCGGTGAGGCGGAGATACTCGTCTAGGTGGTTAAGGGGGTTACCCGGCGGGAGCAGCCCTTCACAGGTGGGCGCAAAGACCGGCCGTAGATGCAAATCAATCCGGCGCACTGTTCGGTGGAAATAAACGTGGTTGTACATGTACAGTCGCGCCGACAGGAACATCTCAAGCGCCGGGGCTCCGTGCTGGTGCAGCACCAAGGATCCGTCTTTGATGAACATGTAGTGTCGAAGTCGGGGTAGGTCCACCGGGCCCACTGCCACCCCGCACATGTAGGCATCCCGGGGCACGTAGTCCATGTTGTCCGTGCTTATGGCTCCGCATAGCACCGGCTTGAGAGCCACCAGCCAGGGCGGGGGATCAAACCCCCGCATCGTGGCGGGAGCCATGACAAAAGCCACCCAGCGGGGATCAATCACCTCATTCGGGGCGAAGTCCCCATCCGGACTCCGGCGCAGGCTGGAGATCAGATCGGCGAGAGGACCCAGGACCAGCGCTCGGCCAATGTCCTCGTGATCGATGCCATACGGCTTGAGAACCTGGGCGTCAAAAAAGTGCCCGAAGGGGCCATGCCCGACATCGTGAAGCAGCCCCGCCACCCGCATGGTCTCCACGACCAGAGCCTCGGAGGGGAGGCTCGGGAAGCTCTCCGAAAGGCTGGGATACAGGTGGGAGGTGAAGAGGCCTGTGAGATGCATGGCGCCGACCGCATGCTGGAATCGGGAATGCTCAGCGGTGTGGAACACCCACCATGCGGATTGGAGCTGGTGAACTCTCCGCTGCCTCTGCAGCCAGGGATTATCCAGGAGGGCCTGCTCGGAGCTCGCCCCATCATCCAGCTGCTTGGTGATCTGGCAGTACTCGTAAATTGGGTCGGCGAGCAGGTTGACCGCCTCGAACACCCGCTCCGGACCACCCGCCACCCACCCATATTAGATGGCCCGGCCGAGCCCAGTCGGTCTTGGAGATCTGCCTGATGACGGCCGTGAGCGTGGCCAGCACAAACCACACAGGAGATGCTGATTGCCCCACCTGATTCCGGGGTCCAGGCTCAGTCTCAGCGCTTGGGGAGGATGACGCTGATTGAACACCGCCTGTCTAAGGAGGGCGACAGCGTACGAGAGCGGGTCGATCTTGCCCGGCACCCTGAGCCAGGCGGGCAGAGCGGTGGAGCTGAAAGTCGCCACCTGACCGGCGCCTCGCCCGCACCCAGTGATACTGCCGCAGCTTGTCCGATCCGATCGCCTCGGCGTCCCCTATGGTCCGCCCGGTGTAGGTCAAGTAGTCGTCGTCAAGGTTTGCGCGAGCCACCCGCACCGAGCGAACTGGGACCCCGAGGCCGGCAAATAGCCGGAGCCCGAACACATCGGCGACGAAGATAGCAACAGCCCCTTGCTCGCCGGAGCTTGAAGTTAGAAATGCTCCTACAAACTGCAGATCGTTGCCGGATCGTCGGCCATGTGAAGTCCAACTTAGTCCTGGCCCACACTGCCCCTGATCGCTTCGGGGGTGTCGTGGAGATCGGGGTTCTCGGTGGTGGTGAGGTAATCATCGAGCGTTGTCTCCTAGAGCACCCGCCCTATGTGCCGGCGCACCTGAGATTGCCCTTGAACCACATCAGAGCCAGACACGAACGACCCCGCCGGTGGGGATGGCGATCGGGCGCAACATGGAGATAGTTGTCGATTTGCCAGCACCGTTGGGGTTGAGGAAGCCAAATGTCGCCTCTGACATCACCTGGAAATCGACCCCTTGGACAGCCTCAACCTCCCGGTAGCTCTGTCGTAAGCTGTCGGCCAAAACTCCGACATCGGCTTAAATGGAGGCTGGTGCCGTAGGGATTTCCGCGAGTGTCAAAGTCCGAGCTTGCCACTGTGGCCGGAAATGGCGTTGGCCGAGGCGAGGTTCAGCTTCCCGTGGGATGCGCAGGATGCTCGGTGATCTCAAAAACCTTCCCATCCGGGCCTCGGAAGTGTTGCCAACGACCGGATTCCCGGTCCCCGCCGCCCTCACCCAAGAGCTCGACGCCCTTCTCCACCAGCTCGGCTATGGCGGCGTCAAGGTCGCTCACATCAAACCCGACCTCCACCTGATTGCTGAAGAACTGGAAGACGGGGTCAGGTCCCTCCGGTCCAAACAAGGCGAGCTCCCCTCCTCCCGGGAGATCCAGAATCGCGAACTGGTCCTCCGCCATCCGGCGCCTCAATCCCAAAACCCGCTCGAAGAACTCCGCCATCCTCCGCACATCAGTGGTCTTCACTCCGACCCAGTGAATGCCCTCTACATTCATCGTGGTGCGAGCCGGACCGAGTCCATCACAGAATTCTCACCCCTGGAGGCCCCTCAAAAGGGATTGGCCGATAGGACTGCCCCAGCCGGTGCAGGGGTCCCATCCCGGCCCAGCTTTGTAGGAACCGTTGCTCCCCTCAGTGATGTCGTTGATCGCCCCCTGGGTCAACCCGTCGTAGAGAAGAGGGTTGAGGTAGCCAATATGCTTCCCTAGAGCACCTGAACAGATAGAGATCAGAGCCGCCCAGAGGGGCGCGACCGCGCTGGTGCCACCGAAGACGGCAGCCTCCCCGCCGACGAAAACACGGTACCCGGTCGCCGGGTCAGCGTCGCCGCAGATGTCCGGGACCCCACGACCGTGGAACTGCCCGGGATTGGCAGACGGTGGGACGTTGGCGGATTGCTGCCAGGACGGAAGGGGGAACACAGCGCTGACCCCCCCACCGGTGGCGCCATCCGACGGCTGGTCATTCCAGGTGACCTCGCTGCTGATCTGAGATCCCGCAGCCTCCAGTCGACTCCCTCCACAGGCGAGCACGTGGGGGCTGGAGGCAGGGTAATCGACATGGGCCAACCCGTCGCTGAGGCCGTCGGAAGAGCCGTTGTCCCCGGCCGCCACACAGACGGTCATGCCAATCAGGGCCGCGTCCTCAAGGGCATGCTCAAAAGCTGTGATGGTACTCGCCGGCCAATTGGCCTCCGGGCCGCCCCAGCTTATCGAAAGCACCAAAGGGGAGTTGACTCGGTCATGGACGGCGGCCATGATCGCCGCCAGAAAGCCCTGGTCGGTGTTGGGCGCGAAATAGACGGCGAGTCGCGCTCGTGGGGCAACCGACCCGGCGACCTCGATATCCAGAGTCACCTCGCCATCGGGGCCGTTGGGATCCCCGGTCGGCTGGTTAGACCCTCCGTCAACCGGGATGGCAGTCAACTCTGGGGTTGCGAGCCCGAGACCTGCGAAGTACGTTGCGAGATCTCGCGGATTGTAACCGCCGCCAAGTTCGAGCAGGCCGATGCATCGACCTCTGGCGCTGGCGCTGTCGGGGTATTGGTAAAGGCGGGCGATGGTGGGTGGCTCGAAGCTGAGGGGCGCGGCCTGCGCCAGTGGCATCGATGGGTCTGGGATGGGCAACCGGCGAATTCGAGTCGGGACGAATGGCCCGGTTTCGAGGCCGAGCACGGCCACCACGATCTCGCGGAGCTCTTCAGGCAGTTCGGGAGTGCCCACCACCCTGCGACCGGGGGGATGGGACCGGGCGTCCACCCTGAGGTCGGCGTTGAGCTCCAGAGCAAGGCTCGTGGGAGCGCCGGAAAGACGGATAGCCCTCCGGCCCAGCGCTGCCTCGATCACTGCGAAGCCCCTCGCGGTGGCCCATCTGACCACCGCGGCTGCGTCCTCCGCGTGTGCTCCCCTCAGACTCCCGAGCTGTGCGCGATCAATAGGGACGCGCAACGGGACCGGAAGGGCCCCGACTTCCTGAGCGGAAGGGCACTGGACGTCCGAGCGTGGGCGCAGGATGAGGGACACCTCGATGGCTCTCTCCTCCTCGCCGGATGCGGCTTCGACGCTCGTTGAGTCGGCCGGTGCGACTGTCACGGCGAGCAGTATCAAACTTTTGCCCTCGGCGCACCGCACCCAGCGCACCACCCAAGGTTCGCTCATCTGCTTTTGTGGGCCCCCGAGCGGATCGGAATGGAGAAAGTTCAGCTTCCAGTGACCGGGGGGATCTACGCCCGGCCCGCTCCTTGATGGAAGGTTCGCCGCGAGCGAGCTACGCCGGGTCCCCACCGTGACCCGCGCGGTCCGCTCCCCCGACCCACGGGATCCCGGTCCGAGCGGTGGCCCTAAGCGAGTGGAGCGTCCACAGCATTCCTTGCCCACCGGAGCTGAAGGGCGACCGGCAACTCTCTTCCAAAACCGCCAGAAGCTAGCCTCTCAGGTTGTTGAAGTTTTCTTCCTGACGGAGCCCCGGAACCGCCCCGGGAAAGGTGGGGACTCCTGGGACCACGAGGGAGCCAGCCCTCCCCTCGCGTGCCAGTTGGATGTTCGCGTCGATTCGTAAGCCACGACTCACCCTTCGGCGGGTCGAAGATGCACCGCGTGCCAGCCACCGGGAGCACCTTGGTCACTGGTAGCAGAGGGCTTGAGCGTCCCGGGCACGGCGGCCTGAAGGCTCAAGGCGAGTCACTTCCTGGGCCTTACAGACCAAACCGCGATTTAACCACTGGGAAGCTTGGGTCGCGTGGTCCGACGGTCGTCTAGACCCAGTTGGCCATTTGGTCCCAGTTTTCAAAGTCACCAAGTGCCATGTCCGCATTCCCGGACTCCGCGCCGTACGCACCACAGCACCGCTCTCACCCGAGATGGACGGAGTTCTCCAGGTCGTGATGTCCGCTGCCTCAGAGTTCGAGCTTGGGAACTCTTGGGATGAAATTCAGCTTGAGGCAACCCTACTGCTCGTGCGCCATCGCTCTTGTGATCTGGAGAACCGCCGTGAAGCTGCCAAAGAGGGCCCGCAAAGACTCGCCCTCTACCACGACGGTGGTGTCGCCATCCCGGGTGACGCCCCTCACTGCGGCGGCGATCTCCGCAAGATCTGCATGGCGCAAAGTGAGACGAAGATGCGTTCCGGGAGGGAACTCGGGGGAGGGGACCGAGCCAAGTCCGGACAGGCATCTGGCCGCTGATTCCCGAATTAGTTGTCGGGAGGTCTCGGGGTGCAGGCTCCTGGCGGCAAACCTCGTGACCGATTGCTTCACCACCACGCTCGTCACCCCGGGACAGAACGATGCGGTCTGAGTCGCAGCGTGCTGGTCACCGGTCACCAGGGCCACAGGAACGCGAAAGTGGGCAGCCACCAGGGAATTTATGCCACCCTCCCCAGCTCTGACACCGTTGATGGTGGCTCCGGACACCACGGCGGGATTGTAGGTGTGCGAGAGGACCGAAGGGGGTCCGTCGACGGCACCATGGTAGCCGATGAAGAACACCGCATTGAAGCTCTCATCCAGACCTTCCATCATGTACATCGGCTTGTGCCGACCTGACAGGTATTCCGCTCTGCCGTGCAGTTGCTCCGGAGGAAGGTTCTCCATCGATCCGTGTGAGTCATTCACCAGGAACTCTGTCGCTCCTGCATCCCAGGCCCCATCAATGGCCGCATTCACCTCCGCCAGAAGCAGCCGACGCCCAAGCTCGAACTCCGGCCCAGGAGCAAGCTGGTGCCAGCCGCTGATCCCGGCCACCCCCTCCATGTCGCAGGAGATGTAGATCTTCATAAGTGGGGGTCGGCCTTTGGAGCGATGACTATTGCGAGGACCGGCCGGCGGCCGTTATCCGGTCAAGTGCCTTCCAGTCGGCCGACGACGCAACCCAGCTCGATGCGGCGATATTGGCGCTGACCTGTTCCGGCTTCATCGCGCCGGCAATGACCGAGGAGACCGCGGCTCTCCCCAGAAGACTGCCGATGGCCACCTGGAGCAGAGAGATCCCACGCTCCCGTGCGAACTCCTCCAGCTTCTCCAGAATGTCGAAGCGGCTTGGATCATTCAATTCATCCGCGTGGGCTCCCCCCGCCAGCCGTGTTCCCGGTGGGGCAGGCTCTCCGCGGCGGTATTTACCTGTCAGCAGACCGCTCGCGAGCGGGAAGTAGGGGAGCAGCCCAAGTCCAAGGTGTTCGACCGCGGGAAGAAGCTCACGCTCGATGCCCCGGTTTAGGAGGCTGTATTCGTCTTGGGAGCAGGTCAACTCGGTCAGATGTCCGGCGTGGGCGATCCACTGAGCGTCGACCAACTGCCAGCCCGCGAAATTCGAAACCCCCAGCCATCTGACCTTTCCCTCCTCCACCAACTCGTGCAGCGTTCCGAGGGTCTCCGCGATGGGGGTGTTGGGGTCGGGCTGGTGCATCTGATAGATGTCGATGACATCCATCTTCAGCCGAGACAGGCTGCCATCGACAGCCGCTCGAATGTACTCTCTGGAGCCCCTGTGGTCGGAGGGCTCGAGGCCAGGCATGGCCATCCCGAACTTGGTTGCCACGATGGCTTCACCTCGGCGACCCCGGAGTGCCGCGCCCAGATAGCGTTCACTATCCCCAGCCCCATAGATGTCAGCCGTATCGAAGAGATTGATCCCCTGGTCAAGCGCCGCCGACACCACCTGCTCGGCCCCCAGCTGGTCCAATCTCCGGCCGAAGTTGTTGGTACCCACTCCGATCTCCGAAACTTCGGGCCCGGCCACCCCCAATCTCCGCATCTTCAATTCGACACCCAAACCAAGCCTCCTGCTTCGGGACACATACCACTGTCGACGGCCGCTGCGACCAGCGAAGCCTCGCAGCGTTCAACGCCGACCCTTCATAGATAGGTTCGCAGGTCGCGCCGGGCTACCGCCGGGCGCAACTCCAATAGTGAATTTATGGCCGGAGCCACACAGGGGCGCCTGGGGGTGGCAGCTACGCCGGTGACTGGCGCAGGAATCCACTCCCTACCGCGCTCGGTGCTCCTCGATAGCCGCCTCTTCCTCCTCGGCCCCACGGATCCCCGCCACCAACTTGTCCAGTCGATCAGCGAGGCCGGTCACGTCGTCGTCGCTGAGATAGCGCGCGAAATCTTCCTCCACAGCCACCTGGAGAGCGGCGAGGAGCTCCCACATCAACTCTCGACCCGCCTCCGTCACCTCCACCCAGGTCATCCGCCGATCTTCCGGGGACACTCGGCGGATGACGAGTCGGCGCCTCTGCAAGCGGTCAACGATCCGGCTGACGCCGCTTTTGCTGAAGCAGGTCGCGTAGGCCAGCTCAAGCATCCCCATGCGCCCGCCTGCGGCGGCTCCCAGCCGAACCAGGACCTCGGCCGCGGAGAGCGACAATCCAGTTGCCGCGCTGAGGCGCCGATCAAGTGAGACCTCAAGCAACCGGTGTGCCTGCAGCAGACTCAGGGTCGCCGCTACCGGCGAAAGGCCTTCATCCATTCCAGAACACGCGGCCCCTTATCGGCCAAACCAAGCCCGACCGGGCTGCAGCCGAACCCCACCAGCGATCGGTTTGAAATCACCTCAACCCTGGATGACGGGATTGGACAGTCGCCCGACCCGCTCCACCTCCACCTCGATCAGATCGCCCGGCTGCAAAAAACGCGGAGGAACCCTCTTGTAGCCGACTCCGGCCGGGGTACCCGTCGCAAGGATGTCCCCGGGCTCCAGCGTGATGACCTCGCTGATGAAGCTGATCGCCTCCGCCACCGAGAACAGCATGGCCGACGTGTTCCCTGACTGCATCTGCTCCCCATTCAGGTATGTCGCCAACTGCAGCACCTGCGGGTCGGGGATCGCGAAGGCAGGCACGATGCCGGGCCCCATCGGCCCGAACGTGTCGGCAGCCTTTCCCACCGTGTACTGACTGGTTCTGAGTTGCAGGTCACGAGCGCTGACGTCGTTGATAACCGTGTAGCCCGCGACATGCCCGAGCGCCTCCCGCTCGGACACCTGGCGACAGGTTCTCCCGATCACGACCGCCAACTCTCCTTCGTAGTCGACCTGCCGGCTGGAGCGGGGCAATCTGATGGCATCCCCGGTCCCGATCAGGCAATTGCGGAACTTTGTAAAGAGGTTCGGCACGTCCGGACGGGTGTTGGCCATCTCAGCGACATGATCTGCGTAGTTCTGGCCGAGGCAGATCACCTTGTCAGGATCTGGGACCGGGGGCCCCAGCCGGATCTCTCCCAGCCTGCCTGCCAGCAGGTCGTCGTCCTTGAGCAGCGTGTCAGCAACCGACATCATCTCCCGCAGATCCACCCCCTCCTGGAGCAGAGCTCTCACCGTGATCGGCACGTCCGTTCTGGGGCTCACTGAACGCGCGGACAGGACTCTGCCGCCGTCCTCGAACCCCGCTTCGAGACCCGCTCCGGCCCAGTAGCTGACTAGCCTCATGCATCACCTCTCATGATCGAACAAGGGACCCGTGGCCCACTCCCGAACCTGACCCAGCGGGTCCACCCAACCTCCGCCCCAGGGAACACTAGCTTGCGACCTGCGGTCCTGCCGGCGCTACCACCTGCTCTGGACCGGCGTCGCCACTCCACCTGGGGGCTGCTCCGGCTCGGCCCCCCCAAGAGCTCTCAGGCTGGGTTGGGAAGTGGAGCAGCGGGATAATCTCAGCCCACCACGAGCACTATGAGGAATACGACCAGGAGGTAAAGCAGGTACAGATTCACATGGCCAGACTGAAGCTTGCCCGCGGCAAGCGACAGCGACTGAGCCCAGTTGACGACCGGTCGGTATGCATAGGTTTCAACGGGCTCCACGACCCGACGTACGTAACGCACGGAGTGGGTGAAGAAAGGAGCCTGGTGATAGTCGCGCTGGATCTGGCGCTGGTCCCGAAAGACCCCCCCGAAGGTTGAGCGGAACAAGTTGGTGAAGCTGCTGGATGTGTACTGCATTGAGGCCCGGTACTCGCCTCCGGCACCAATCCAGACGTCACTCTTGCGCGGCGCACCACGGCCCAGCAGCCGGATCCCTGCAGCGGTCAGGGCAATGATGCATGCCAGGCTCAAGAAGATGAAGGTTGGCGAAATGAAGGCGTAGCTGAAGCTGGTCGGCACGATGACCATTCCGTTGGCGTGGAGAATCCCACTGAGAAAAGTTCCCCCCACTTGAATGGGCAGGGCAAACTGGTTCGGGTGCAGGAAGAACGGTGGGAGCAGCGCATTGAGCAGTCCTGGAACATGGGTGGCCCCTTCTATCGAGGCCACCGGTCCACCCAGGCCCAGCGGCGGGATGAGGGCTGTCAGAACGGCCACTCCGGCCGTCATCAGCATCCCAAGTCGCATGGTGATCGGCACTTCCACCGCGTGCTCTGCGCGGCGACTTCGGGGCGCCCCCAGGAAGGTGCCACCGAAGACGCGAATGTAGGCAGTCGCTGCCAGCGCAAAGGTCAAGGTCAGCACCATGCCCGCCGCTGCCATGTAAACGCGACTCTCTGGAGTGGCGAGTATCCGGCCCCGAATCAGCATCTGCAAGCCCAGCCACTCGGTTTGAAAGCCGTTGAGCGGGGGCACACCGGACAGGCCCATGGCACCGATGAAGAAAAGTATCGTCGACCAGCGCATGCGGCGCGCCAGCCCGCCCAACCGGTCCATGTCGAGACCACCCGCGGCGACGTCAACACAGCCCGCGCCCAAGAACAGAGTGCTCTTGAGGAGGGCATGATAGAAGGCGTGGAGAATGACCACCACCAGGGCCGCTGCCGCGAGAAGATGGAGGTGGCTGCTCGCAAACACCAGCGCCACCCCCAACATGGCGACCATAAAGCCGAGGTTCTCGATGGTGCTGTAGGCCAACATCCGCTTGAGGTTCGGGACCAGCAGTGAAAACAGGACGCCGTAGGCGGCGGTCACAACACCCGCGCCCATGGTCAAGTAGCCCCACCAACCTGCGGGCGAGGGGAGTAGCGTGACCAGGGTCAGCACCAGTCCATAGATACCCATCGAAACCACGATGCCCGAAAGGGCGGCGGAGACGTTGGCCGGAGCTGCTGGATGAGCTTCAGATAGCCATCCCTGAAGTGGGACCAGACCGGCCTTGACCCCAAAGCCGATCAAGAAGAGCACGAAGGCGGCGGAAGCCAGCGCTCCGCTTGCGGATGGATGGTGGGAGAGGAAGGCAAAGGAGACCCCCGCCCGCAGCGCACCTAGTGCGATGAATCCGATGGCCATGGACACGAAGCCGACCTTGGCCAACACCAACATGAGCAGCGCCGCCTGGGGACGACCCGGGCGATCGAATTCCAGGGTCACCAAGGCGTAGGTAGTTATCACCATCATTTCCCACGCCAGCAGGAAGGTGAACGCGTTAGCGGCAGCCAAAACCAGCAGTACGGAAGCAAAGCTGAGGTTCAACAGGCAGTGCAAGCTGGCCTGTCGGAGCGGGCCACCCACGTGAGCTGCGTATCCGGCCGTGTAGAGCGAGATACCGGCGCCGACGACTCCGCTGAGCAGCAAGAAGGTGCCCGCCAGCGGGGTGGCCCTGAATGCCAGGCCCCCTATTGGAGTGCTGATCGGGAGCGTGAGGCTCCCGCGCCCCCCCCCCAGCCAGACGGCCGCCATGGCCACCGTCAGCAGCCCACCTATCAGGGCGGCGGCTACCGAGAGCTCTGCAGAGAACCGCCACCGCAGTACCCCAAAGCCCAGCAGACTGGCCGCGGAGTACAGCGCCAATGCGACCGCCAAAAGCTCAAGCGCCATCCGGCTCCTCCTGTCCGGCCCGGTACCGTTCGCCGGCCCGGCCAACGGCTAGCAGCAGACCGTGCAAAAGAGCTTGGGGCGTCGGAGGGCAACCTGGGATGTAAGCATCGACCGCCAGCAACCTGTCCAGCGGACCATTGGTCAGACTGCTGTTTTCGAAGCTCCCGCAGCTGATGGCACATGCCCCTGCCGCAATCACCAACTTGGGCGATGGCATGGCCGCGTAGGTCTCCAGAAGGGGCCCGGTCATGCTGTGAGTCACGACGCCGGTCACGAGCAGAACGTCGGCGTGACGCGGCGTGGGAGTGAAGAAGATCCCCAACCGTTGGAGATCCACATAGGGGGAGCTCAACATCTGCAGTTCGGATTCGCACCCGTTGCACGAGCCGGCGTCTACGTGGCGTATGTGCAGGGAGTGACGAAAGAGCCGAGATGTCGCTTGCTGCAGGAGTTGGGCGGTCGCCTGAAGCGACACGGGCGCTAACTCATGCTCCTCGTCCCAGCTGAACGTCGCGCGGAGGCGGTCGCGACTCACGACGGCGACTCGAGGATCGCGGACCTGGGTGAATGCGGATGGAAACTCCCGGCTGCAGCGTCCGCAGAGAACGCAGGCCCCAGCGTCGAAGCGAAGCTCACCAGCAGTCTCTGACCCATCGGTGCTGATGGCTGAGGTGGGGCAACGGGAACTGGCGGCCAGAGCCACAGCAGGGTTGAGTCCCTGCAACCTGACTCTCACGGTCGACGGGGCCCCCTCCTCTCCGGTAGTGACCGTCTCCGGAAAGCGGGTGGTGTGGATACCCCCTTTCAGACCTTTGGCAATCCACCGGCTCATCGATCGAACTCCGCTACCGAGAGAGAGAAGCTGGCCTCAATCACCGGATAGTCGGTTAGGTTGTTGCCGCTGCCACAGGCGTGCGCGTAGGGGTGCCAATTGACCACCGACCCCGGCCGTGTCCTCCACCGCACCACCCGGCCCTCATCATCGAGCTCCAGCCAGGTGAGAGTCTCGCCACCTGGTGACTCGACCCACCCCAGCGCCGATCCCGCCCGCACTGGAAGTTCGACCCCTTCCCCTTCCCCTTCCCCTTCCGAAGTCGGCCACTGATCTAAGAGCTGTGCCATCACCGAGAGAGATTGGGCAATCTCCTCGGCAAAGATTTGGAAGCGGGCCTCGGCGTCACCATCAGCGATGGTCGGCACCGCCAAGGAGACGGTTGGATAGGCAGCGTACGGGTGGTCACGACGGACGTCCCGGTCAACGCCGGAGGCTCTGCCGACCGGTCCAACAAGGTTGTGTTCATCGGCGTAGTCGGCCTGAAGGACCGCCGTGGTATCGAGACGGTCTATGAAGGTAGCGGTCTGCTCCAGAAGCCTCCGCAACCCGGTGGCACGCACCGCCCAGCCCTTTAGTTGCGATTGAAGTTGACCCCGTGCTGCCGGACCGGGCAACATCTCCATGCCACCGACCCGCAGGACTCCGCGTAGGTAGCGATGGCCGGCGATACCTCCACAGGCCCTGAGCACCTCCTCGCGGAGCAGCCCGTACTGCGCCGAGGCAACCAGTAGTCCGGTGGTGTCGGCAAGGCGGCCGATTGTACCGAAATGACTCTGCAAGCGCTCAAGCTCCGCCAGTAGCACCCGGGTGTCGTCACAAGCGGCGCTCACACCGACCCCCAACGCGCGCTCCGCCGCCAGGGTGAAGGCGAGTCCATTGGCAAAACTGGAAGTGCCCGCCATCCGCTCGGCGAGATGCAGGGCCCAATCCATCGGTTGGCCCTCCGCCAGCACCTCAACCGCCCGGTATTTGAACCCGAGGCGGAGGTCGACCTCGACTATGTCCTCGCCACCCGAGGCGAAAAGAAACTCCGCGGATTCCTGGGGGCCACTGCGAACGGGGCCGAGGGGCAATTGGAAGACTCCCTGGCCGGTTACTGACGGCCGGGGTCGGGGAAGAGATGGGCTGGGCAGGACGTCAACGCCGACGCCACCACCTCGGCCGACTGCGGGCGGCACCGGCAATTGGTCGAGCCGCAACGGACCAAGCGCGGGGTGGCCTACGGGCTGGACTCCGTGCATCTCAAAGATTTCGCGTTCGTACCAGCTGGCCGCATGGATGTCGGGGGTAACCGAGGCGAAGGAAGGGCTTGAGAGCTCGACCATCACCAGCAGCCACGCGGGCTCGCCTGGCGCCTGAAAAATGGCCGTCAGGTGGGGCTTGGACCCTGAGGAGTTGGTGGCGAAGAAGTCTGAGAGAGTCATGCGCCTTGCGAGCTCGCCGGCGATCTCCCGGAAGGCGTCTTGGGGGCAGCGCAGAATAGCTTCATCCTCGCGCGGCCACTCCAACTTCACACCCATGGCTTCGGCGAGGCGCTGCAGATCCCCTCTCATCGGTTGACCACCCGGCTGGCACCTACCACCAGGGAGTGCAGTGGTCCCGGGATCCAAAAGCCGAGCACCAGTACGGCAGCTAGTAGTACATACCCAGGGGCTAGCACCGCCACCCCGAGGTTCTCGCGGGGCTGCGGCTCTGACGGTCGCCCGTCCCCGAAGGTCATCCGGCTGAATGGCACGACCAAACCGATGAAACCGATCAGCAGCAGGCCGGCGATGAGTGAGCCCACAGCCCAATCCGAATGTCGTAGCGCACCGCTCACTATCGCGAACTCCGACACGAACAACCCGAATGGTGGTGCCCCCGCGATGGCCAGGGCACCGAGAATGAGCAGCGCCGCAGTTGCCGGCGCGGCCCTCGCGACTGCGCCGACATCGGCGATGGTGGTGCTGCGGAAGCGCAGCAGCAGGTTGCCCGCATTGAAGAACATCAGAGTTTTTGCGAGACTGTGGGTGACCATTTGCAGCAGGGCCCCCAGCACCGTCAGCGGAGCGCCGATGCCGAACCCGGCCGCGATCAGGCCCATCTGTTCCACCGAGGAGTAGGCCAACAAGCGCTTGTAGTTACGCTGCGAGATGAGAAACAAGACCCCCACCGCCATGGACAGGAGCCCGAAACCGAGCAGCGCCGCATGGAGATCTCCCCCCTTCCCGCCCTGGGACGGGGTAGCTAGCGACAGCACTCGGACGATGGCCAGCATCGCGCAGTTCAGTTCCGCGCCCGAGAGCATGGCGCACACCGGGGCCGGCGCCTGGCTGTGAGCATCCGGTAGCCAGGTGTGCATCGGCGCCAGTCCGGCTTTAGTCCCGAAACCAACCAGGACGAGCAGGAAGCCTAGACCCGCAAGGGATGGCGACAGATGTGCTGCGGCTCCACTCACGACCGGGATGGAGAAGCTGTAAGAGCGGCCTAGAGCCGCGATGCCCGCCGCGTAAAGAAGGAGGAAACCCAGAAGAGCGACCAATTCTCCGGCCACGGCAAGAATCAGAAACTTCCATGCGGCCTCCAGTGGCTCCCTAGAGCCGTAGAAGTCGACCAGCGGGGCCGAGGCGAAGGTGGTGGCGGTGACCGCAGTCCAAAGCAGGGCCAGGTTTCCTGAAACAGAGACCAGCACCATCGTCAGGGTGAAGAGGTGGAACAGGGCAAAGTACTTTCGCAGCTCCCCGCGGCGGAGCACGTGTCCTTGGGCCGGCGATCGGAAGTAGGCAATGGAGTAGGCGCCGGCGAGTGCTGAAACGAACATCACCACCAGCAGAACCACAGCGTTCAGGTCGTCCATGTACAGCCAGCCCCCCAAGGCGCTGACCGGCCCGCCCGATACAACCCGGGCGATCAGGGTTCCAGCCAACGCCACCGTGACGAGGGCGCTCGGGATCACGATCGCGTATCGCGTTTCGTCACGCCGAACCAGGCCACTGGCCCCTGCCGCGATAAGGGGCACTGCCAAGACGCCGATGAGCAGAAAGGAGTTGATCAACCGCGCAGCCTCGTCAGCTCGGAGGTATCGGTGCTGGCAACCTCCTGGTGCATCCGCGCAACCAGGAATCCGACAACCAAGACCGCGATCAAGATATCCAGAACAATCGCGAATTCGATCAGCAGGCTGAGACTCGGAGCCACCACCAGACCCACCAACAGAAGTCCGTTCTCGGCCGCGAACAGGCCGACCACCTGAAGAATCGCGTCCCGCCTCGCGGTGGTAGTGAAGAGACCCAGAAGGAACACAGCCATGGCTATTCCCAGGACTGACTCCGGCAGCAGCTGGGGGGCAAACGGAATTCGGGTCGCGACCAAGAATCCCACCAACGTCAGCCCCGCTCCGAGGAGCAGCGCTGTGGGGAAACGGACATAGTAGGAGGTCTCTCTGCGCCCCGCCAAGACCGACTTGGTCCGATAGCCCAAGAACTGGGGGATTATGACGCCCTTGACGATGATGATGAGCAGCCCGAAGAGCAGGAGCTCAATAAGTCCGGAGTCCGCGAACAGCGCAATCGCCACGCCACCCAGCAACCAGGACTGCAGCGCATAGGCGAAGACCGCCGCGCCCAACCTTCGGGTAACGATGAACTGGAAGCTGACCAAGAGGATGAGGGCCGCCAGGATCACCTCAGGGAGCATCACGGCCCCCCTGACTCAGGAGCGGCACATCAGCCATCAGTGGCCCACCGTATAGAGGACCAATCCCAGGAAGGCCAGGACGAAGCTGCCGCCGAGGTACTCGGGTACGCGCAGGATGCGGATCTTTGCCAGGGCCGACTCGATTCCCACCAGCAGGACGGCTGCGCCAAACATCTTGGCGACCAAAGTCGCCACGGCGACAGCAAAGCCCTCAACGCTGACGGCATTGGCCAGCCCCAATGGCAACACCAGCACGTTGAGCCACACGATCAACAACACAAAGAGCTTCATGAAGCCTCCCCACTCCATCAGAGCCTGGTCAGGCCCGGAGAACTCCAGGAGCCGTGAGGACTCGATCATCGACAGCTCCTGGGAGCTGTTGGGATTGTCGATTGGGAGCCTGCCGGCCTCGGCAAGGATGACCATGAGAAAGGCCGCAGCCACGAGTGCGTGGCTGGGGACGATCTGGGAGGAGCTGGTGAACAGGGAGTCGTTGACCACAAACGGGACGGTGCCCCCTGAGATGAAGCCCACCGCAAAGAACACCACGATGAAGGTCGGCTCCGCCAGTGACGAGACGAAGCGCGATCGACTGGCACCCAGACCCCCGAAAGGACTGCCACTGTCCATCGCTGCCAGGTTGGCGAAGAATCCCCCAATCCCAATGACAAAGCCACTCCCCACCATGTCGGCCATGAGTGCCCAGCTGAGGGGCATGGCCGTCAGCACGGGGATCAGCATGGCGAAGGCGATGGGCGTCGCGAACACCACGTAGGGGGCAATGCGAAAGATGAACGAGGCCTCTGGGGTGACTGTGCGCTGCTTGCCCAGAAGCTTGCGGAGATCATAGTAGGGCTGGAAAGGAGAGGCCCCGCGACGTGACTGCACCTTGGCCTTGAGGTTCTCGATGACCCCCTTCAGCAGCGGCGCCAGCGCCAACACGGTCAAGACGGCGACCAGCTGGCCGAGTGCAGCAGCTAGCACGGCGGCTGGTGATCTCTGCCGCAGACTCCAGTTCTCGCGTCCTCCCGTCGGTCGTCAAAGTGGCCGAAGGCGGTGCCGACCAGTCGGCGGCCGTTCGCGCAATCACGGATGCGACATGGCCAACTGAGGACGCAGGGCTGCGCCAGCTCCAGCGGGTGTGGCAACGCGGCTCTCCTGATGGTGATGGACCAGGGACTTCTCAATAGAAGCCATCAGTCGGCGATCCGACTTACGCGGGCCTCATCGCGCTGCTCCCGACATTCTCACAGACCGTGGGTGGATGGTGTCAAGTTCGAACACCGTGGGAGTGAGAGTCACACCTCTTGGGGGATGGCACGGATGAGGCGCCTATCCGAAGGGCACGGGAGGTACCTTAGGTCCACCTACTCGTCGTGCAAGGGAAGAGTCAGCCGCGCCACCACGACGTGGCGGCGGCGCCTCAGCGCGGCCGACAAAACCAAGTCGAGATGGTTGTGTAGTGCCCGGTGCCAGAAGCGTCGAGGTACCAAAATGGGAATCAGCATCACCACCCGGCGCGTCGGCGACGGCTTGAGGCTGCCAATGTAGCGAAGCAGCGGTCTCGCGACGGAATGGTACTGCGAGCGCAGCACCACCAGGGGCACTCCCGGATCCCAGCGCTGCCACTCCTGCTCCACGGCAACTCTTCGTGCATCATCCTCAGCGAACACGACCGTCACCGCGAAGACCTCGTCGCCCATCGAAAGCGCCTGGGAGAGCGCTTCACGGGTGAGACGCGAGATGTCGGTGAAGGGAACCACCACGAGGGTCCTGCCTCGACGCGGCTTGGCCGGCACGGTTCCGAGGCGAAGCTCGGCGGCGACACTCCTGTAGTAGGTGTGGACTCGAACGAACAGCAGGATCAAAAGCGGCACCGCGACCACCACCACCCAAGCCCCCTCTCGAAACTTTGTGACCACGAAAATCACGGTGGAAATCCCGCTCGCGGTGGCTCCGATGGCATTGATGACGGCGCGCCATCTCCATCCCGACTGGCGCCCGCTTAGCCAGTGGCGCACCATCCCGGCCTGAGCCAGGGTGAATCCGGTGAAGACTCCGATCGCGAACAGAGGGATGAGGGCGTTGGTGTTGCCGCCGGTAGCAACCAGGAGGACCGCCGAAAGCAGTCCCAGTACCCAGATACCACTGCCGAACACCAGCCGGTCTCCCCGGATCGCGAATGCATGAGGAAGCCTGTGGTCTTCTGCCAGAAGGCTGGCCAGGACCGGAAGCCCGCCAAAGGAGGTGTTCGCAGCCAGCGCCAGCACCAGCATCACCAGCAGGGATATGGCGTCGAACGCCCAGCCCCTGCCGATGGCGTATCCCACGATCTGGTTGAGGACCGCGTCCCCCGTCCTCGGCTCAACCCTGAAGCGCTGGACCAGCGCCGCCAGCCCCAGCAGCATCGCTGCAAGGAGGATCCCCAGCATCAGTTCGGTCTGGCGCGCTCTGGTGACCCGTGGTTTTCGGAAGAGCGGCACCCCATTGGCTATCGCCTCCACCCCGGTCAGCGCGCTGCACCCTGCCGAAAAGGCCTGGAGTACCAAGAGCAACCCCACGGACTGAAGTGCGTGAGTCGAAACCTGGGCGGCCCCAGGCTGATGCAGACCAGGATCGAGCGGATGGACGAGACCCACGACGATGATCCCGAGGATCACGATTATGAAGGCCAAAGTGGGGACCAGAAAGGCCCTGGCCCCCTCTGCCAGGCCCCTCAGGTTTAGGAAGGTGATGACGGTCAGGACCCCGACGCACGCGGGAACGGTGTACGGGGCAAGGCTGGGGTACGCCGAGGTCACGGATTCGACCCCAGCGGATATCGACACCGCCACGGTGAGGGTGTAGTCGACGATGAGGGCGGCGCCCGCCAGCAGCGATAGCCGGCGCCCCAGGTTGGCCCTGGCCACCGCGTAGGCACCGCCCCCGCCGGGATAGGCGACGATCACCTGCATGTAGGACGCCACAAGCAAGCCCAGCAATCCCACTATGGCGACGCTGATCCATGGGGCCAGGCGTAGAGCCATCAGACCGCCGGCACCCAGAGCCACCAGAAGCGCCTGGGGCCCGTAAGCGACCGAGGTCAGGGCGTCCAGCGACAGCGCGGAGAGCCCCTCGATTGGGCTGATCTGCTCCCTAGCACCTTCACTCGATCGAAGCGGCCTGCCAAGAAGTCTGCGTCCGAGCCCCACCGACAACACCTCAAGCAAAGTCCATGTCGACACCACTGGGGATGAGAGCGCCTCCCCGGGGGCTACGGCCGCCAAGCAGCAGGGTACCGGTTTCGAGCGACCAGCCCCGAGAGGAGGGGTGGAGGAGGACCCCGCCGACCGGTCGCCACCCGCGGTAGCTCGCCGACACTTCCACCTATCGCCCCGGGCTCGGGTGAGCTCCCCGTGTGGGGGACGAGACTCTGCTTTAGCGGCGTTTCAAGAGACGACCAACACCCCATATGACGTCTGGGTGGAACTCACCAAGGCCAGTCGTTGTCTGGCAGGTGTAAAGATCAGGCGGAGGCACGCCAGTCCAGCACGGCCAGCGACCCATCCGGGAGATTGCATGAGCGGGCGAAGGGGACCATGGGACCGCCGCTTCTCCGAGCGGGTTTGGAGCGCCGAGCCGGACCCGCTGTTGGTGGAGTTGACCAAGGAGCTTGCCCACGGGACAGCGATCGACCTGGGATGCGGCCCGGGGCGGAACGCCATCTGGCTCGCCTCCCATGGCTTCGAGGTGACCGGAGTGGACAGCTCGACGGTGGGACTCAAGCAGGCTGCGGAGCGTGCTGCCGCGGCCGGGGTGAGGCTGAGTCTGGTGGTTGCCGACCTGCTCGAGTACCAGGTCGCGAGAGGGGCCTTTGACCTTGCCGTGGTAGCCAATCTCCACCCCGGCTCGAAGGCGCTGGGACAGATCCTGGCCGGCGCGGCAGAGGGGCTCCGCCTGGGAGGACATCTTTTCGTCATCGGTCACCATCGAGATGACCTTGGCAAGCATGGGCCCCCGGATCCCGAACTGCTCTACACCGAGGATCTGCTCCGGCACGTCACCCCAGTCGGGCTACAGGTGGAACGTTTGGAACGGGTCGAACGTATTCACAGTGACGGATCCGAGGTCCCCGACTCAGCGGTCCTGCTCTGGGCCAGCCAGGCACAGAGTCCGTCCCAGGAGTCTCGATAGGAGAGCCAGCGATGCGGAAGCTAGGGACAAAGCGGTGCTGTCCATGGGAGAACTGGTGCGTTTCCGTTAATCGTGCCTTATCTCCGAGGCCCCATGCTGGAGCTGATGGTCCCATCGGTAGACGACGTGCCAATTCCTGACGGGCAGACGCCAGTACCCACCACAGCGTCCTTCGCTAAGAGGTCCAGATGGGGACGACCTCGCCTCCTGATCGCCGCTCTCCTGCTGGTTGGGGTGGCGACCGCTGGAGAGGTGTGGGTGTCCCGAGATAGCTCGGGGCCTCCGCTGGCCCACCAGTACTCGAGCCTGGCAACCTCCATGTTGACCGACGTTTGGACCTGGCCCACCGTGGCCACCGACCCGCTGGCCCTCCAGGAGCTGGGCTACACCTTGTTGCTGGACAGAGCTACCGGGGAAGTCTCGGTGCAGTCGCCTCAGGGCAAGTACACAATGCCTCTGACCACCTTGGTGGGCCGAACCCAACTGCCCCCGGGTACCCACTTCGCCGCGACCACCGACCGCTCCATCCTCACTCTGTTCATCTTTGATCGGACCGGGCAACTTTTCGAGAAGGCGGTGCTCATCGGCTACCCCAGCTTCTTCACCGTCTCGTTCAGCAGTGAGATGGGTTCAGACCACTTCGTGGGTGCAACCTTCTTCAGCAATGGACCCCACGGGCTGCCCACGGCATGGTTGGATCGCGCCTTCAGCCCGGATCCCGTGCCGGCCACCATTGAGCCGACACCTACCACCTTCTTGGGTGTGCACCACCCCTACCACACTGCGCCCTTCGCCCCGGCTCCTTTCGACCTCCTGTTCCAAGAGGCCAGGGGTTGGACTGGCGTGGGATTGGTTCAGGTACCCAATGCGACCTCCCTGTCCCTGACCGCACAGGGAGCGATCGCGGTCAACTACCCGCTCAGCGAACTCTCGGCGATTAAGGATGTGGGTGCGGGAGGCGGAATCGCGCCGCCCCAGGCAGTCCCTGGTGGAGGAGCGAGCGGTAAGTGGTTGAGCTTCCCGTCTTTCGTCGTCACCTTTGGAGACAGCACCGCGGCCGGTCTGCTCGCGTACCACACCTCGCTCTCACAACTGGGCCAGGCGCCGGTTGCCGCCCCCCCCGGAAAGCGCCCCTCCTGGTGGGCGTGGCCGATGGTCGACACCTGGGGCCAGCAACTGGTGGGTGGTGCGGCGCGTACCTCTCCTAAGTACACGGCGAGCTGGGTGTCCTCCTTTGTGAACAGCTGGCGTCAGCGGTTCGGAATCAGGCACTTCACGGTGATAATCGACGCCCAATGGCAGGCGCAGCTCGGGTATCCGACTCCCAGCGCTCGCTTCGGAGGTGTGACCGGAATGAGAGCGCTCATTCAGACGCTTCATTCGCAGGGCCTCAAGGTGATCCTGTGGTGGCCCCTGTGGAAGCAGCAGCATCCTTCCGGGGTGCACACTCTGGCGGACCCCACCGCCCCGGGATTTCAGGGGCAGATGGCAACCCAGATGGCCGATCTGCTGGGGTCCGGTCCAGGGCAACTCGGCGCGAATGGACTGAAGCTTGACTGGGGATTCCTAGTTCCCAACCCCACCCAGGAGCAGCTGGCAAGGCCCCAGCTCGGCATCGGCGCAGCGCTGCTTCTTCGCTATATGACACTGCTCTCTCACTCCGCGTGGGCCACTCAGCCTGGAGCGCTGATCGACGGCAGTGCGGTCGCCCCTCAGTTCGGCGGGACCGAAGACACCCTGCGTCTCTACGACGCCGCCATGGCGTCCACCTGGAGCTACCGAGCGGGCATCGTGGCAGCCGTGGACCCCACCAGCCTGATCGACGGTGACGGGTGGCATTTGAACCAGACCCAGGCGGTCGCCCACACCGTGCAGAGCGCCGTCTTCGGAGTTCCCGCCCTGTACTACGCGACAAAGTGGGCGGGCGGCGCCCCCATAAGCGGGTCACTGGCCAAGGCGCTGGGAGCGGTCCTCACCCTGGGCCAGGCGAGGGGTCAGGGGCAGGCTTCGCTGCTCGCCAGCGGCCAGTGGATCTACCACGTCGGGGGGCGGCTGACTGCGGCCACCCTTGCCAGCTCACGCGCGCTGGCGCTTTACGGCTACGGCCCCCGCGACGCCCTGACCAGGGTCACCGTGGTCAGCGCCATGACAACCCAAGTTGCGGTCCCCGGCGTGGGGTCAGCCGTCGCTGTGTGGGTCGAGGGACCAGGTGGCCGGAGGGTGGGATACCGGCGCCTGGGTAACGGGCTTGTCTTCACTGCAACTGCTGGTGATCGCTACCTGGTCAAGTTCGGTCCGGCACCCCGAGGTCGACCCTCGGGTACGGATCTGCACCAGGAGGCGGGGGCTTCGAGAGGCGGAACCAGGGCATCTCGTGAAGCTCCTCGCTCTGGGCCCCGCCGCGGGACAGCGAAGTCGGCGCCGGCCGAGGCATCCCCCCTCAGCTCCAACTGAGCCGACCTCGGTCCTCCCAGTAGCTCTCCGGCGACTGCTTCAACTCAGCCATCGCCAGGAGGTCATCCACTGTCAGAGCTACCTCAATCGCTTTCAGGTTGCTCCGAAGCTGAGCGGGGGTTACTGAACCCAAGAGCACTGTGTCGACGAACGGCTGGGCCAGTGCTGCGGCCAGCGCCACGACATCGGGTCCCACCGACCGCCTTCTGGCGAGGTCAAGAAGGGGCTCGAGCCTCGGGTTCTGAATTTGCAGCAGCCGACCGTTGGCCAGCGCCTCCTTGACCAACACCCCCCACCCAGCCTCGTGGGCCGCCTCCAGCGCCTCTCCGACGGAAGGCTCCAACAGGTTCCAGGTTGCTTGGACAGTGGAGAAGGGGTTGAAGCCGTCCACTCTGATGGCCAGCGCTTTATGAATTACCTCGCTCTGACGCAAACCGCTGACGGTCAGCCCGATTGAGAGGCCCTCCTGGCGTAGACGCAGCAGCTCGCGGAGGACTTGACTGTCGGTCAGGACGCCACTCTCCAAGGTCGCGGAGTGCACCTGATACAGCTGTAGCGTCGCCCCCAGAATTGAGGAACTCTCCCGAAATTGCCGCCTCAGTGCGGCAAGAGAGTGATCCTTGACCTCGTGAAGTGACGGGTTCATGCTCCAGTTCCCGACGTAAGTGTATCCCCACTTCGACCCACAGGTGACCGGATCGGGCATCGGCTGGCGCGACGCCAACCAACTCGCCAGATACTCCTCCGCACGGCCGTAGGAACGGGCGGCATCGAAGTAGCGGACCCCGCCCGCATATGCGACGTCCAAGAGCCGATGGGCGAGCGCACGCAGGATCTCCGGCCGCCTGTCCGAGCCGAGGTCGAGAGGCCGGCCGAGGTTGATGTAGGAGGGCCGGCCCACCGCAGCCAAACCGAACCCCAGCCTGGAGGTGAGAAGCCCAGACGTACCGAGACTCAGGGTCTCCACCGGTCCAGTCTAGGTACACCAAAGGCACGAGTTTCCAATGGGTCCCAGGAGTCGAGACCCGGGACAGGATGGGTCAGCCGGCGGTGGCTGCGAAGTTGAGGGGAATGAGACCGGGCAGATTGCCAGCTGGGTCGAGAGTGCTCAGCTGGAAGTAGCCCTTCCCGGCCCGCTCAGGCGCCTGACTCCATGGCGGCGGGCGTCGCCCATGATCACCCTGGCGGCGTTTCGGCCCGGCGCACCCATTACCCCACCGCCAGGGTGGGTCCCGGAGCCACATAGGTAAAGCCCGGCGATGGGCGTTCGGTAGCTCCCCGCCTGTGAAGCCGGTCGGAGAAAAAAGAGCTGGTCCAAGGACATCTCACCGTGAAAGATGTTGCCCCCCACCAGCCCGAAGTCCCTCTCCATGTCAAGTGGAGTGATCACCTGCCGGTGTAGGACAGAGCCGGGAAGGTTGGGAGCATAGTCGCCCAAGAGCTCGACCACTCTGTCCCCCAAACGCTCACGTTCCACCCCCCAGTCCGTGCCGGCCAGCCGGTAGGGGGCGTACTGGACAAAGCAGGTCAAGATGTGGCGGCCCGGCGGAGCCAGCGACGAGTCCTTGGTGGTTGGTATGACGCAGTCCATCATCGGACTAGTGCTCCAGCAACCCGCCTGGGCCTGCGTCCAAGCGGTCTCCAGGTAATCGATCGAAGGGTTGATTATGAACTCAGGATGCTGTGGCCCCAGCGCCTTTCCGGGCATCGCCCGGAAGTCCGGCAGCTCCGCTAGGGCCAGGTTGACCTTGGCAGAACCGCTGCGGCTCCGGTACCTGTCCATCTCGACCAGCAAAGCCTCGGGAAGCGCTGTCCGCCCCACCAGGCCAAGGAATGTGGTCGAGGGGTGAATCCCCGAAATCACTCGAGTGGCTCTCAGCTCCGTCCCATCTGCAAGGACTACTCCGGTCGCTCTTCCACAGCAGGTCTGGATTGAAGTCACCTCGGCGTCCGTCCTGACTTCTGCCCCATGGGCTGCCGCTGCCATAGCGAGAATCTCCGAGAGCTGCCCCATGCCCCCGCGGACGAAGCCCCAACCCCCGCGGTATCCCCCGACCTCCCCTATTCGGTGGTGCAGAAGCACATACGCCGTCCCTGGCGAGCGAGGGCCAGCCCATGCGCCGATCACACCACCGGGACACAGCGCCCCCTTGACCGCCTCGTCGTCGAACCACTGGTCAAGGTAATCCGCCACTGACATGGTCATGATGTCGACCAGAGCAGACATCTCGCCCCGGTTCCGGAGGAGGTGCCGGGTCAGGCTCAGCGCATCCACAATCTCCGCAGCGGATCTGGGCCGAACGCTTGGAGGGATCCTGTCCAGGAGCGGCCGGACAACAGCGACCAGCCGCCCGATCTGTCGATCGTAGGCAGCCAAGGCGAGGGCATCGTGCTCGGAGAATTTGCCGATCTCCGCCTGTGCCCGATCGAGATCCTCCCAGTAGAGCAAGCCCCTCCCGTCCGGAAAGGGCATGAAGTAGGCGGGATCCAGAGGATAGACGTGGTAACCAAACCTTGCCAGCTGCAATTCGGAGACGATCGCCGGCCTCAGCAAGCTGACCACGTAGGACAGGATCGACACTCGAAACCCTGGCCACACCTCCTCGGTGGCCGCGGCGCCTCCCACCTTCTGGCGCTTCTCCACAACCAACACTCGCTGGCCCGATCGGGCCAGATAGGCGGCACAGACCAGGCCGTTGTGCCCCCCACCAATCACAATCGCGTCATATTTCGTCGTCGGTGACGACCGGGTGTTCGGACTCATCTCGGCGGGCATGGTCTCAGGTTGGAGGCGCAGTCGGCTGGGGGCATCGCCCAGCTCTCTCGACCAAGAAGCAATTTGGCCTGGGCCATGAAAGCTAAGGGCCGCCACAATGTAGTCGTGCCCTCAAAGGAGACCACGACACTAGTGGTATTCGGCGCGTCCGGCGACCTGGCTCGCCGGAAGGTCCTACCAGCCCTCCAGGCTGCCATGGGACGAGGGGAGGTCAATGGCAGCGTTCGGGTGGTTGGGGTAGGTCGGTCCGACATGGACGACGCCTCCTTTCGAGCCCAGCTGACATCGGACCCCAAGACCCGGCACCTGGGAGAGACCTCCGAATGGGTGCGCTTGGACTACTCCGACCAGGGAGCGTACTCGCAGCTGCTGGCCTCTCAGGATGGCTCCTCCCAAGTCGTCTTCTACCTCGCCACGCCGCCTGCGGTCTTCCCTCCGATCCTCGCCGGGCTGGCTTCGGTGGGCCTAAACCGCCGCGGCGACTCCTCTCGCCGGGTGGTGGTGGAGAAGCCGTTCGGTCATGACCTGGCCAGCTCCCGTGAACTCAACCACCAGCTCCAGGAGGCCTTCACCGAGGACCAGATCTACAGGATCGACCACTACCTTGCCAAGGACACAGTTCAGAACGTTCTGGCCCTGAGGTTCAGCAACGCGATCTTCGAGGCGATCTGGAACCGCAACCTAGTTCAGAGCGTGCAGATAACGGCTGCGGAGACCGATGGCATCGGCAGCCGCGCTGGCTACTACGACCAGTCGGGTGCTGTGAGGGACATGGTCCAGAACCACGTTCTTCAGCTACTGGCTTTGGTGGCGATGGAACCACCCACCACCTTTGACGCAAACGACATCCGCAAGTCGAAGCTCGAGCTGCTCCGGGCGGTCCGCCCGATCGATCCACAACTGGCGGTCCGGGGTCAATACCGTGGTTACCTGACCGAGGACGGCGTCGGCTCCGGCTCCCGTAGGGAGACCTTCGTGGCGGCGATGGTGAGCGTGGAGAATTGGCGGTGGGATGGAGTGCCCTTTTTCATCCGCACCGGCAAATCGCTCCGGCACCGGACCACCCAGGTGGTCATCCGCTTTAGAGACTCTCCATCGCTGCGTCTGGATGGCCGCCGCCAGCGCCCGATCCCCACCTTGCTCCAGATTCGAATTCAACCGCAGGAAGGGATCACTCTTCGAATTGGCGCCAAACGCCCCGGGACGCGCTTTGAGATGGTCCCCGCGGGGATGAATCTGGAGTACTCAGCGCTGTCGGGAAGCGAGCTCCCCGATGCCTACGAGCACGTCCTCACCGAGGTGCTCTCGGGGGTACACACCGTCTTCCCCAGCGGCGATGAGATCGACCGGAGCTGGGAGATAGTTGCCGACCTGATCCAGTCCTGGGAGAGGGATGGCCATCCAGAGTCGTACCCGCCCGGCTCCTGGGGGCCGGAAGGAGCCGACGAACTGGTTGAACGGCTGGGCCGTTCCCGGTGGCTGAACCCTGGCGACGACCTTACCCCTTTGTCCGGGAAATAGCTGTCCCGACACCAGATCGGACGCTCCCGCCGAGGGGAGCTGCTCCTCAGTTGAGGGAAGGAGCGGAAAGCTCCGGGGCGACATCGTGCACTCGGAACGGGAGCTCCCTGGGGCTGGAGATTCCCAAACGGGCAACGATCCGATACTCCCCAGCCATGGGGAATACGAGGTTGAAGGTGAGTGCCAGTGCGATCCTCTGCGCCTGGCCCGGAGGCAGCCCGGGGGGACGTGCCTGGTTCAGCTGCGTCTGCATCCCCGCGACCTGTCGTCCCTGGTCATCCTCCACGGTGACTGAGAGCTGCTGAGGAACCGGAGGGGCGCTCGCGGGGACAACCACGGTCACGGCCACCCCCAGATGGCTGAGTATCGGAGCGCTTCCCACGGGAGGCTGTGGACGCCAGTGATCGGTCCACCCGCCGCCAGAGATGTACAGGAGTCCGTTGACAGCCTCCACATGGTTGGCCAGGATCAGGGTCTCAACCTCCGGCGACTCCAGCATCTCAGGCCGACCCCGCTGATGCCCTTCGACCAACACCCGCCCGAGACATGTCCTCCGGCCCAAGTCGCTCCATCTCTTGCCTAAGCTGCTCCAGGCCCACACATCCGAGCCCGAGCGCGTGCCTGTGAAACTCCTTGTGGTCGAAGCTACTGCCACAATTCTTCCGCGCTGCGTCCCTCGCCTCCAACCACACCTTCTCGCCAAGCTTGTAGGAGATGGCCTGCGCCGGCACCCCCAAGTACCGGTCCACCTCGCCCGCGCAGAACGTTCGTGAGCGAAGGCTCTTTCGCATCATGAACTCCACCGCCAACTCCCAGGTCCACAGCTCTCCCGGGTGGAAACTCTGTCCATGAGGCAGTTTGAGGCCCAGATGGAGTCCTGTGTCCACGACCACGCGGGCCGCCCGCATTGCCTGCGAGGCGAGCAGTCCGAATCCATAGTCCGGGTTCTCGAGATACCCGAGCTCCCCCATTAGCCTCTCCGCATAGAGTGCCCAGCCCTCCACGTGTCCTGAGACTGCTCCGAGCATGGTTTGAAAGGGGTGAAGCTCGGGCGCGAGGTAGCAGGTTTGGGCCAACTGCAGGTGATGGCCGGGGACCCCTTCGTGGTATGCGGTGGAGACCTCGTTCCATAGCGGGAATCGAGTCCTACCGAGCGTCGGATACCAGGTCCGGCCGGGCCTGCTGAAGTCCGAGGCGGGAGGGGTGTAGTACATCGCGGGGCTGCCCCCGGGAGGAGCGATCATCGCCTCAACCGTGAGAACCGGTTCTGGAATGTCGAAGTGGGTCCCGTTGAGCTCGGCCATGGTTCTATCCAAGAAGGACTGGTTCCAGACAAGGAAGTTGGCCACTCCATCGACGGCTCGATCAGGGTCGTGCTCCAGCAACCGCACGGTCCCTGCGACCCCCTTACCCGGAGCGATGTGCTCTGCTAGGAGCTCCATCTCGTGCTCGACGCTGGAGAGCTCGGACCAGCCGAACGCATAGGCTTCATCGAGGACAAGCTCGGTCCCCAGGGCCTGGCGTACTGCTAGCGAATAGCGCTCCGACCCCACCCCATCCGTCAGCGCTCCGGCAGGCCCGTAATCCTTCTCCAGGAACTCGGTCAGCTCCCAGTAGGCGGCCTCGGCCAGCCGCGCTCCGGCCAGCAGCCCTTCACCCAACTTTGTGTCATGGCCTGGGTAACGAGCCGCAAGCGCTGAGAAGAAGCCCGCGCCGGGGCCGGCCCCGGACCACGCCCGGGTCTGGGCCGCACACACTAGGGCCTGCCGGCGCGAGGCCACGAATCGTCGCTGAATACCCTGTCTCAGCGATGCTTCGAAGCCCGCGATCGCCTTGGGCACCAGCTCCATCTTCTGAGCTATCAGCGTCCAATCGGAGTCGTCGTCATGCCTCATCAGGTCGAAGCTGCTCCTGATCTGCAGCTGGGGACCGAATACGCTGACGCCGCGCATCCACTCGCCGGCGTCGAAGAGGTCCACCATGACCCGAAGCCGATCAACCATCGCGGTTCGTCCTAGCGCCAGCCTTGAGTCGCTGCCGTTCTCCACCAGAGCGCGATGGACGGCACGCCTCGCGCACTCGGCCCGGGCCTCCTCCCCCGATGGCGAGTAGTCAGTAAGTTCAGCTGAGTACCGTAGGTCGCCGCGGGTCAGTGCCTCGACCGGGTCCAGCCGAGCACTATCCTCGACATAGCTGCTGGCGATCTCGTCGAATTGAAGCATGCGCTACTCCGGTGGTGCATTGGGAACCCTCTGGAAGAGCCGACGGACCAAGCCGCGGCGCCCGACCAGGGGGCAGCTTATAGCAGTGTCCGGCCCCGCTTGGAGCTGCCACTCACCGGACCAGCTCCACAACCATTGAGATGCCCTGACCGACCCCGATGCACATGGTGGCGAGCCCGAACTGGAGCTGCCGTCTCTGCATCTCGTGGACCAGGGTTACCAAGATCCGGGCCCCGGAGCACCCCAGGGGATGCCCGATTGCGATGGCACCCCCGTTCACGTTCACCCGGGAATCCTCGGGATCCACTCCCCACTCCTGAAGCACTGCCAGCGACTGGGCGGCAAAAGCTTCGTTCAGCTCGATCAGGCCGATCTCGTTCAGGCCAAGTCCGGCACGCTGGAGCGCCTTTCTGGTGGCCGGGACCGGCCCGATCCCCATGATCCGAGGCGGGACCCCTGCAACCGCCATGCTGCGGATTGTGGCTAGCGGGGCCAACCCCTCGGCTAAGGCATAGTCGCTAGAAGCCAACATGAGGGCGGCCGCGCCGTCGTTCAGCGAGCTGGAGTTCCCGGCGGTGACCGTCCCATCCTTGGCGAAGGCCGGGCGAAGTTCTGAGAGTCGGTCGAGAGTGGTATCCGCCCGTGGGCCCTGATCCAGCTTGACGACCCCAGCCGTGGTGGGCACCTCCAGGCGCTCGGAGGTGAAGGCGCCCCGTGCCTCCGCGGATACCGCCTTGTGGTGGCTGTGAAGAGCGAACCGATCTTGGGCTCCCCGGCTGATGGAGTACTCCTGAGCCAGATGCTCAGCAGTCATCCCCATGGAGTCGGTCCCGTAGAGCTCCTCCATTCGCGGATTGACAAATCTCCATCCCAGGGCGGTGTCGTGCATCACCTGGGTGCCCCGGGCGAAGGCGCCGGTTGGCTTGGGCACCGACCACGGTGCGCGGCTCATCGACTCAACTCCGCCGCCGACCGTGAGCCGCGCGTCCCCGGTGAGGATCGCCCGGGCCGCGTCCGAGACCGCCTGCAACCCGCTGCCACAAAGCCGATTGACAGTGCAGCCCCCAACGGCCAGCGGATAGCCGGCTAGCAAAAGAGCCATCCGGGATACGTTGCGGTTGTCCTCCCCCGCCTGGTTGGCACACCCCAGGTAGACATCCTCGAGATCGGCTAAGTCCACTCCAGTACGCTCGGCGAGCGAGCGCAGCGCCAAGGCCGCGAGGTCATCGGGGCGGACCGTCGAGAGTGCCCCCCCATAACGTCCAACAGGAGTGCGCACTCCGGCCAGGATCACAGCTTCAGTCATGGATGCTCCAGATAACAATGGGCTGCCGGTCGAGATGTCACCTGCAATTGTGGTCGAGTCCGACGCTTTGGGCCCACCTCAACCCGGTGCTCATGTCACTTATCACTCAGGCGAGGACATCACGTCTGGCAAGCGCAAGTGCCGCCAGCAGAGTCAGAGTCACCAGCCAACAGACCACCACCAGCAGCGTCGCAGCCAGAGAGAAGTGGAGGATCGGCGCCGGGAGCGCTCCCGCGGAGACTTCTCGGCCGCTGGTCAGCAGGGTCGGCAGGTGGTTCAGGCTGGGTCCAAGGAGAAAGTCGCTCACCCACACCCACGGCCCTGGGACAGCGATGCGGTGAAGTTGAATCAGGATCAGGTCCAGCGCGTTGTCGATGGGGAAGAAGAGCACACTGACCAGCATTCCGCCAGTCACGGAACGGGCCAGGGTGGATATCGTGACTCCGACGACCACGCACGAGCCAGCGCTTATGGCGCACGAGAGGAGCGCCTGGCCGAGGTTGACCCAGACCACACCCGGGAGCTCGGTGAGAGGGGTCAGTGATCCGGCTTGATGAAGCACCAGGATGGCGGTGCCGAGGGCAACCAGCAACCAGTACCCGATAAGAAGCATTAGAGCGAGTACCAGGGCGGATGCCAATTTGGCAAGGAAGAGTTGGATCCGCCCGGTTCCCCGGGCCAGAATCACGCGGATGGTGCCGAAGGAATACTCCATGCCAACCAAACGCGAGGTGGTTGTGAGAAGGATGAGGCCCGCGCCCGCGGCGAACATCAACTGCACCACCAAGAGCAGCTGGTAAACGGAGCTTGCCCATAGCGAATGTCGTGCGAAGGCCACGGCGGGGTCGGCCGCCAAGAGTAGCATCGCCAGCCCCAGTAGGAGAACTCCGACAACGACCAGCACCCAGGTCGGCCGCTGCCGGCGAAGCTTCATCAGCTCCGCTCCGAAGGCGGCCGCGAAAGTGGCGTGGACGGCCTCGCCCTCGGTGGGTGGTGAGTTGGCCAGCGACTTCGTGTTCAGGGCCGTCCTTCGGTGAGTTCCAAGAACACCGCCTCCAGGTCCCGCTGGCGGGGACCAATGGCATCGGGAATGAAGCCGGCCGCGCTGAGTGTCGAATTGAGCTCTCTACCCCTTCCGCTGGGAGACGGACTCACAATCGTGCCGTCCTTGTCCAGACGGGCGGACCGGCCCCAAGCCTGCTCCCGGATCCATGCCAGGGCCGAGTCCACCTCAGCCACTTTCACCTCGAAGTAACCCGCTTCACTGAGGAGCGCATCGACCCGTCCGGAGTAGACCAGCGCACCCTGGCGAAGGATGGCGACCCGATCGCACACCCTCCCTACCTCTCCCAGCACGTGGCTGGACAGAAAGACCGTCTTGCCCTGGTCTCTGAGCTGGCGAAGCAGCGCCCGAATCTCTCGAATCCCGGCCGGATCCAAGCCATTTGCAGGTTCGTCCAGGATCAGCAGCTCAGGATCGTGCAGCAAAGCTACCGCTAACCCCAGCCGCTGCCTCATTCCGAGCGAATACGAGGACACCCGGTCATCCTGTCTCTCGTCGAGGGCAGTGAGTTCCAAGAGGGATTCGATTCGAGCGGCCGACACTCGACCCAGCTCCGCTCCGAAGATGCGCAGGTTGGTTCGCCCGGATAGGTGTGGGTAAAGGGCAGGGGTCTCCACCAGAGGACCGACATGGGGAAGAACTCGACGCCCCTCGAGTTGCACATCGCGGCCCAATACCTCCACGCACCCTGAGGTAGGTTTGATCAACCCCAGCGCCATTCGCATGGTCGTCGTCTTGCCAGCGCCGTTGGGTCCCAGAAAACCGAAGACCTCGCCTCGCCCCACCTCGAGATCCAACCGATCCACCGCCATCCGTGACCCGAATCGCTTGCTCACTGCGCGAAATGAGAGGGCCGACTCTTGCACGAGAGCAGTCTGCACCAGGGAAGCGTTGCTGTGGCCCCACGACCTCTTGCCGGGACCCAGCGATCATTTGAGATTTACGACCAGAATACCGATCTGCCCCGTCGGTTCATGGCCCCGATGAAAGGCAGCCGTGGTTCCGGCGGCGGCCCAATTTCGAGGACCATCCAGAGCCCCTGTGCCCCGATACATCAGTGGCGGCCGACCGGGACCGACCCTGAAGCGCGCCTCCTTCGAGACCGCTTCACCGCTCAATGGCACGCCGGGGACGGTCTGCCGACCGACGTCGATTGATGACCACGCATCCGGTGGACCACCAGCGCCCTGACACCTCGGATCGCTGACGCCGGTCAAGGGGCGACTTTGTCGTCGGTGGCGGAGCGGCTCCCCGGGACGCCATGATACCCGACAAAGTTGGGGCTGCAGGCGGATCCGCAGCGAAACTCCATCACATTGCCCCTGGCCGATGTCGCTCCCACCAATGCTGGGCGACAGGACCGAGGTCAACGTGTTGGCATCACCGCGACGGGGGACTAAAGGAACCAACTGGTCGCTCCGAGCGCCGAGAACCCCCCGGTAGGTCAGAAGTGCGCCACCAACCAGCTGTGCACCTCGGGGATGTGCTCCGCCGGGACAGTCAGGTGACCGAAGTCCGGGTTGAGGTGGGCGTCGGCCCCGGGTATGGCCCCAGACAGCCATCGCCCGTGGGAAGAGGGCACCATCAGGTCCCTTCCGCCCTGCCAGACCTGGGTAGGAACCCGAATCCGCGAAAGCTCAAAACCCCACGGTCGCATGAAGGCCAGGTCGTCATCCAACTGGCCGAATGCGGTCTCCCCGAGACCGTCCACCATGGAGGACAACAGATACGTGCCAAATGGTCCCCGGGTCACACGGGCGTCCTCGTCCGAGAGGAGGGTTCGCATCCCCTCCACGAGGTCATCCTGGGAGGCGTTGGCCATCGCAGCGGCCGCGGCCCGGGCGGACTCCAGGAGCTGGTCCGTGCTCCCCGCGAGCACCTGGCCGAACTCCTCTCGGTTGTCCTCCCCCATCCCTTCCATCCAGTTCAGCCCCTCGGCAGCATAGGGAGCAACTCCGGAAAGGCAGGCCGCCGCAACCACACGGTCCGGCATCAGGGACGCGCAGGCGAGCACGTGTGGACCTCCTCCAGAAAGCCCCCAGGAGGCGAACCTCTCGACGCCCAGATGGTCAAGGACAACTGTCAGATCCGCGACCACCTGGGCCACATCTCGCCCCTCAACTCGGCTAGAACGACCGTAGCCGGCCCTGGAGAAGCTGATCAGGCGCACCCCTCTGGACTCGGCGTCGGATACCCATTCCGCCGCGAGGTTTTTGCAACCGGGCGTTCCGTGGTGAACAACAATCGGGCGGCCGCGCGGATCGCCCGCTTCCACCACGTCCAGCCGCCTACCCGATCCGGTTCTTACAAGGTGAGTTTTCATCGAAGCTATGAGCTCCTGTCTGCCGGCTGTCAATTCCAAGGTGCTGTCGGCCAGCGCCGGCATCGGCGCAACTTGGACTTGCCATTAGAGTAGCCGTGAGAATAGCGAACGTTTGGGGCCGGCGCCTGCCCGACTGTGAATTTAAATGGCCGGCAGGCTGCTTGGGTTGGGCGGCAACGGCCCAGCCCCCGGCCGATTCTGGATCTCCGAATGTGTGGATATCTATGTTCCGCGCAAGCCAATCTGCCGCTTGCGACCAAGCGTGTGGTCCTGCAACGGCTCGCCCCCATGGGGGTGCAACTGGCCTGACCGTGACCGCGGATGAGTCCCGTGCGCCTTGGGGTCAAGCTCGCGCCCGGACCCGACTCTGGCGAGCGCGCCCCAGCGCAACCCTGAGATGCGTTGGTGCTCCCTGTGGACTACAATCGGGCCGTGAGTTCCGTGGGGCGTCCGACAGGTCCTCCCTCGGTCCGGGCTTCGGATTCGGATCGCGAGGCGGTGGTGGATGAACTCCGCCAACACCATGCCGAAGGCCGTCTGGCGCTGGACGAGCTGGAAGACCGAGTAGGGAGGGCGTATCGCGCCCGGACCATGGGAGACCTGGCACCGGTGCTCCAAGACCTGCCCCGTCCGGTGGGGCCACCACCCCCGCCACCACCCCTCTGGCAGCGCTTGGGCCCCCCGGTCGTCTATCTGATCCCAGCGATCCTGGTGGTCGGTATCGGCGGGAGTCTGGTTGCCGGAGCTTTGAACGGGAGTGCTCACACTGGCTTCCCCTTCGCAGTCCCCTTCGTGTTTTTTGGACTGTTTTGGTTTCGGGGAGGGCGACGCTGGGGGGCCTCGGGCCACCGGGGTCATCGCCGTGGAGGGCCTCCAGACTCCGGCATTGTCTGAGCGATGCCTCCGATGGGCCGGACTACCGCCTCAGCCCGTGACGAATGACCAGGATGCTGGCCTCGTAAAGGATGACGAGGGCAACGGAGAGGAAGGTCGGCGTGAAGGGGTCGGCTCCCGGGGTGATCACCAGGGAGACCGCCGCGATCGAGAAGTAAGCGATCTTCCTGGAGCGACGGAGCTTGCCGCTGTCCACGATTCGCAGCGCGCCCAGCAGACAGAGAACGACCGGCATCTCAAAGGCCACCCCGAAGACCACGATTACCAAGGCGAAAAAGGTCAGGTAGGAACCCAGGTCGGGCAGATAGACTGCGTTGCTTCCCAGGAAGGTCGACAGGAAGCTGAGCCCTACCGGCATCACAAAATAGGCGAAGGTGGCGCCCAGGCCGAAACAGATGAGGGTCGCCGCGATGAAGGGGCCAAACAGACGGCGCTCATGGCGTACCAGTCCGGGGGCTACGAAGGTCCAGCTCTGCCATGCAAGGACGGGCAGAGAGATGACGATCCCGGCCACCGCCGACACCTTGAACGGGATCGAAAGCCCCTCCAGGGGGCTGGTGACGATCACGCTATTGCCGAACGGGGAGCTCACCCGGTGGGCGAGCGCGATGCGCAATGGCCGTTCTAGGAGCTGGATCAGCTCGTGGTTGAAGACGAACGCCAAGGTCGTTGCCCCAACCCAGGCGATCAGGCATACCAGCACCACCCGCCGGAGATCCTCAAGGTGCTCGACTAAAGTGAGCGCGGGCGGTTCCTGATCGCTAACCGGGCCGCCGAAGCGGCGGCCCGGCGCGAGAGGGGATTGGAGAGGCTGGGTGGCCATGGCTTGAAGATGTCCCCAGAACTCAGCTGTTCTGAGTTTGTTCGGACGCGCTGGGAACCGCTGTCGGCTGAGACCCGTTAGTCGGGACCAAAATCGGGACAACCTCAGGGGTGGCGGTGTTGAGAGACACCGCGCTCTTAAGGTCGGAACTTGTGGTGTTGAATTCTCGCGCTGCCTGGCTGGAGGCATGCTTGAACTCCTGGATAGCGCGCCCGACCCCCTGGCCGAGCTCCGGAAGACGCTTGGGGCCGAAGACCACCAAAGCCAGCAGGATTACCAGCCCAAGCAGAACGATGTGTGACGGTGCCAGCATTTCAAACTCCTCGTGAAACGGGATTGGAAAGGGAATTTGCAGGACTCCCTGTACACGCGGCGGGCGAAAGAGGGGATGGGGTCGGAGACCAGGCGGCCGCTGTGACAGTCCCCTCCTGGACAAGTACTGTGCCCACAGGCGCCACCGATGCGGCCCACAACAGATATTCCCCGGCGCGGAGCCTCGGGAAGACGGCCGCGTAGGCCGTCCCCCGAGGGAGGGAGCGCATCAAGACGTAGACATGTTGGCGAAGCTCCGGAGCGTCGGCTGGACTGATTTCCAGCTCCTGCCCCAGCATCTCCGGCTGAGCCGAGATGACCAAGGCTCCATACCCTGGCCCAACATCTACCATCACTGCCCGGCTCGCCTGCTGGACGGGGGCTTGCTCAGTCATCGCTTCTGTCAAACGCCGGTAGAGGTGGCTGTTGTCGAGGGGGTGTCGAAGCCGTCGTAGGGCGTACCAAGGTAGGGGAAGCTGTCGAGATAGCTCATCCCGATCCCGCTCAGGGAGGAGGGAGAGTACTTGGAAGGGTCGATCACGTCGTAAATGAGCGAGGCGGCTCCGTCGGGCTTGTAGGTCGAGTCCACCAGCTGGTAGGTGGCGCCGGCCACCGCTCTCAGCTCGATCGAGGTCACGTCGTCGAAGACCCGACGCCCATTGGGGAACCCTGCGGCGTCGCCGCCCAGGAGACCGAGCAGGCTTGGCGCTGAAGCCGGTGCAACCGCCATGTTGAGGCGAAGCATGTCGGCCTGGGTCTTGCCGGTGTAGTTCTGAAAACCCGGGACGATTCCCGAAGGCAGCCCGGTCAGGAGAATCGCCACCAGGTCGGCCCGAGCCGTTCCCGCTTTGTTGAGTGCAGCGAGATTTGGAAACACGTCCGGGTACAGCACCGGCAGCAGGCCGGCCAGCTCCGGGTGCTCGTAGTAGGAGAGGAACTGCTGATCTCGATCTGGTGCGTCCAGGTTCCAGCCATCCTTCTTGCCCATCGGAATGATCACCTCGTTGACCAGAGGCATTCCAAGGCGGGACACCTGAATGAACGGACCAACTCCGAAGGAGGGTCCGTCACCGTGCAAGACACTGGCCTTATGCCGCTTGGCCACTGCCCAGACGCCGACCACCGAACGCGGGTCTGTGGCGTCGCTCCCGGGGTACCCGCCCCGCCCCAGGTCCGACTTGGGGACCTGGATGGCGATCGAGTGTACGTTGAGGCCAGCGGTCGCATTGACGCCTGAAGCAGATGGACGCGGCCCAATGTGCAGGCTTTGGAAGGGTCGGAGATCGCCGAGGTCGAAGATGGCCCCGAGATCCACGTAGAATCCCTCCGCCCGCTGGCCGGCGAAGACCAATCTGTTCCCGGGCAGGCTGTGCACCGCAGCAGCAGCGAGGGAGGAGTACGCGGGAGTCGAAAGCGGTCCGACGTTGCAGGGGGGGCAGGGGAGGTCCCGCCCCAGCACCGTGGATCGCTCGCCCTCGATCCTGGTGACGCTGTAGAACTGGCGGCGGTTCCAGTTCGCGCTATCCAGCGAGGAGATGGTCCCGACGTTGTACAGGAAGGTGTCCGGATCTCTCAGCTGGGTGTAGAACTCAAAGGAGTAGGTGATGTCGGCGACTCCCTCGCCGCTGTTGGCTATGTTGACCTCGTACACCACGTCGTTACCAAACTCATAGAAGTTCGGACCGGCCGCGGGGTCCTCCAGGGGAATGAAGTTGGCGATGATGGTCACGGTGTCCGGCTTATCGGGGCTTACGAAGGCGTACAGGTCGGTGTTGTCGGCCACGGGATCCTTGGAGATCTCCGGAGCTTCACGGTGCGAAGACATCTCTTACCTCAAAAAAGCGGTTGAATGGACGGTTGGGGGCTACTGAGCCGCACCCAACAGCTGCTGCGCCAAGGCGGCGTTTCGGTAACTGATCTCGCGGCTCCCGATCATGAGAGTGATCTCACCGCTGGCGGCATCCGGGATATGGGCGACAAGTGGCCCCTGCTGGGTCACCTTGCCTAATGTCATAGCCGGTGTTGAAACGGGTTTCGCCGCCCCCCGAAGGAAGCTGGGCACGGTGGTCGCGACCCCCACCGCCGCCACTCCCAGCGATGCGCGCCGCAGAAAGACGCGGCGTGTGACTCGGTTCATGCGAATCTCCTCAAGTACTGCTGACGGACTGCCGGCCGAGGCGGCCTCTCGGTCACTGCGGTCGGGCTGCTATCCGGGATACGGACGGCGACCCCAGGCGGATCACTGAAGGGCCGCCTCAGCGGCCGGACCAGAGCTCCGGCGTCAGGCCAGAGAGGCAGCCAGCAGAACAGGCCCGAGGGGCGTTTTGTCGTGCGCGCCGGGCTCGCGGGTCAGGGCGACCTTTATGAACCCCCTGGGTGAGCGCGGCATCAGGTATGCCCCCGAGCGGGTCACATCACCGATGGCGAGGGGCTGGATGCTCCCCTGCCGGAGCCCGATGTACCAGAGTGTGTATACCCTGTCCTTTGTGAGGGGGGGAACGCCAGAGAGAAGCAGATAGGTGGCCCCGGTGAGCGGGTCGGTGACCAGCGCTCCCCGAGCCGGAGTGGCCGACTGGGCCCCGAGAGAGACGACAGTGGCGGAGCCGCTGGCGATGAGACGGTCGACGGGGCTGAGGGCGGTCGCAGTGAGGGTCGAACCCAATGGTGAGTACTTGGAAGCGAAGTGCTCGGTGAGACCCCAACCTCCGGCCGCTAGCATCAGAATTGCGGCCGCCGCCGCCACCGTCCAGGCCAGACCCGAAGCTCGCCACCAATCTTCCTTGACCGCCCCCGACGGGAGATCCGGAGCAGAGCCAATGTGGCCGAGAGAGCCGACCTCATCCAGGATCCGCTGCCGTAACCCGGATGGCGGCGTGGCCGCTTCGACTGCCTCGCCAATCTGCATCGCTGCCGCTCTGAGCTCTTCTGCCTCCTGTCGACAGGCCCCGCAATCTGTAAGGTGCCATTTCATCGCTGCCGCCTCGGACTCATCCAAAGAGTCCAGCACGTACGCTCCGAGCAGGTCCTGGGCTTGGTCGCAGCTCAGTTTGGGAACGTCCGCTCCCGGCCGATGACTCATGAGTCAAGCGCCTCTGAGGCCACGCTTTCCGCCAACATTCGGCGTAGACGCTCCAGTGCGAGCCGAGTCCGACTCTTCACCGTCCCCACCGCGATGCCGGTGCGGTCGGCGATCTCACTTTGGGAAAGCCCCCCAAAGTAGGCCCACTCCAGAATCTGTCTCTGCTCGGGCGGCAGGTCGGTAAGGGCCCGCCGTACCGCCTCTGCCCGCAACCTCTCCGTGGCGAGTCGCCAGGTGTCGCTGACCGCAACCAGCTCGTGGTCGAGGTCCGAGGCCAGCTCTTTGGCGGTGACCCGTCGAAGTCTGTCTATGGCTCGGCTCCGAACCATCGTCAGCAACCAGGTTCTGACGCTGGCGCGGTCCGGCGCGTACGCTGCGGCTCGTCTCCAAAGTGAGACAAATGCGTCCTGAACAACCTCCTCTGCCGACGCGCGGTCCCGCAACATTCGAAGGGCCAGACCAAATGCCACCGCAGCATGCCGGTCGTAGAGAACGGTGAGAGCGGCCTCATCCTGGGCGCGGAGCCGCCACATCAGCTGAGCGTCGGTGTCAGACACCACGCAGCTCACTTCGCCAACCGCCAGGGAGTCCACCATCTCTTCGTCAGAATGTTCGGACGGGAGAGCGGGGTGGATCACCGACTCGGAGTCCAGTAGCGTCTCCTCGAGCAACCCAAGGCACTGAGCTTACGCCGACAGCGGCTTTCCGCCCGGCGCCCCCGCGCCAGACCCGCACCACAACCGGGGCCGCGGCCCCAAAATCCTTAGGTGTGATGGAAGTGCCTGGAGCTGATGAGGATCCGGGCGCCAACCCCCGGCGGGGTCAGCGCCGGGACCTTTGGTCCGCGGTGGCAGCAGTGACCGCCATAACCCTGCCCACCTTCTTGGTCGGCACCCTGGCGGTTCAGATTCGGTCATCGTTGCACTTCGACCCGGTTGATCTGGGCATAGTGGTGGCCTGTAGCTACGCGGCAAGCGCCATCTTCGCCATCCCTTCGGGGAACATGGCGGAGCAGTTCAGTGGGCTGAGAATGCTCCGGTACGCGGCCCTGGTGAGCGCCGTGGCGCTGTTGCTGATAGCGACCTTGGTCCAATCCTGGCCAGAGCTGGCGGTGGCGCTCGTTGTAGCCGGGGCCGCGAGCAGCGCGGGTCAGACCGCCGCCAACCTGTTCCTGTCTCGTAGGATCGATGCTGGGCGCCAAGGGCTGGCGTTCGGCATTAAACAGGCATCGGTCCCGCTGGCGTCGCTGCTGGGCGGGGTTTCGGTTCCCGTCATCGCGCTCACCATAGGGTGGCGCTGGGCCTTCGTGATCTCGGCCGTGATCGCGTTGGCCTCACTTCTCCTGCTGCCCCATCCCCGTCTATCTGTGGCCGCGCAGCGGGCCGCCGCCGCGGTTCGGCCCCGACACGAACCGTCTCTCCCGCTGGTAGCCCTGGCCCTTGGATTCGGCCTGACCCTCACGGCCTGCTCCTCGCTGGGGACCTTTCTCGTCCTATCCTCAGTGGCGGAGGGAATGGGCCGGGCCGAGGCTGGTCTGGTTGCCGCTCTGGCCAGCGCCGGAGCAATTGGCGTCCGTATTCTCGTGGGCTTCTTGGCGGATCGCCGACAGGGCCGCCACCTGGTCTTCGTGGTCTTCATGATGGTGATTGGGGCGGTCGGCTTCTCCCTCATGGCCTTTGGCTTCGCGCTACGGTCGCCTGCCCTGTTCGTCCCGGGAGCGGTGGTTGCCTTTGCCATCGGCTGGGGGTGGAACGGCCTGTTCAACTTTGCAGTGGTCAGAACCCATCCGCGCGGCCCGGCGCGGGCCACCGGGATCACCCAGACCGGCGGTCGGCTCGGCAGCGTGATCGGCCCGCTGGTCTTCGGCCTGCTGGTGGTCAGGGTGGGATATACGGGCGCCTGGGCGGTCGCCGGCGGCGAGATGCTTCTCGGCGCCGGCATGATGCTCGTGGCCCGCCGCCTCCTCGTGAAGCGGATCGCGGCTGGCCAGCCGTAAGGCCCTCATTCAGGTCACCGGTCTGAGCACGCCCACGGTCAAGCGGTGGCATGGCGTCATGACCCGATAAGGTCGGTGAATGCCGTGGAATTTTCCCCCAGGCCCTCTGGTCACCAGCACTGAGGTCACCTTCCGACTCCCTGACCCGGGTCCGGAGGTCGAGCGGGTGGCCCTGTTCCAGGAGGTCGTATGGCCGCGGGAGGGGCCTTCTTTGGAGCGGACGGAGGGTGGTTTCGAGGTGGTCCTCTCACGACCTCTGGTCAATCGGATGGAGTACCTCTTCCAGCTCCACCTCGGGTCAGGCGGCTCCAAATTGGCGACAGACCCAGGCAACCCACTTCGAGCCTCGGGACCGTTCGGCGACAAGTCCGTGATCGAATTCCCGGAGTACCGACCTCCTGAATGGACCAGGATGGCGGTTTTTCCGAGCGGCCGCATCGAGGATTTTGAAATCCCCTGTCCGTCTCTCGACTCTCCGATGCCGGCCAGGCTATGGAGCGCACCGGGAAGCGACCCGCTCGAGGAGCTGCCCCTTCTCATAGCGCTGGATGGCCTGGAATATGACAGATACTCGAGCTTGACCCAGCTGCTCGATTATGAGGTGGCGCTGGGCCGACTTCCTCCCATGCGAGCGGCTCTGCTCCATCCTGTGCAACGCGATCGCGACTACTCTGCGTCGGAAAGCTTCACGCGATCGCTGGCGCTGGAGGTCCTGCCGCATCTGGGCAGCCTGGTCGCTATCCCAAGAGCCCCGCGCTGGCGGGTGGGCATGGGAGCGAGCCTGGGAGGGGTGGCGGTGCTCTTCGCACAATGGACGATGCCCTGCCTCTTTGGCGGCCTCTTCTTGCAGTCCGCAAGCGTGTTCAATCACCATTACTTCTCGGCTGACCTGAGGTTTGACCACATGGAGAGGATTTGCAACTTCACCGAGAGCCTTCTCAGCGCCAAATCGGCTGCCCGGCCAGTACCTGCGGTCCTCACCTGTGGGGGGGTGGAGGAGACACTCTTGGCCAATACCGCGATCGCCGCGGGCCTCGGTCGTCTGGGGTACCGGGCATCCTTGGATCGGCTACCCGACGGCCACAACTGGGTGGCCTGGAGGGACGCGTTCGCGCCACATCTGATCGGACTCTTGCAGAGCTGCTGGGGCTAGGTTGGGGCCTCAGCTGATGCGACGGGAGCAGTTCCAGCTCGAGTCACCAAAAGGGGGCAGCGGGAAGGTGCTGGCTTACGGCAATTTCGGCAAGCCCATGGTGGTGTTCCCCACAGACCTGGGGCGTGCCCAGGACTTCGAAGAACGGGGGATGGTCGCCGCAGTGTCGGGTCTGATCGACCAAGGGAGGGTGAAGCTCTACTGTTTGGACAGCTTCGACCAGGAGTCATGGCGCAATCCCGACCTCTCCTTGGAGAACCGCGCCCGCCATCACGGACGGTTCGAAGACTGGGTGGTCAACCACTTGGTCCCGACCATCTACGCCGACTGCCAAGGTCGGTTGGACATCGGCCTGATCGGTTGCAGCTTCGGGGCCTACCACGCTGCCAACTTCTGTCTCAAGCGGGCAGATCTATTCCCCACCGCTCTTTGCCTTTCCGGGGTCTATGACGTCTCGGTAGTGGGCGGTCAGTGGGAACGAGGCTCAGCGACCTACTTCAACAACCCGATGGACTACGTTGCCAATGCGGAGGGAGATCACCTTCGATGGTTGCAAGAGCGGGCTCGACTGCTGCTGGTGTGCGGGCAGGGAATGTGGGAAGACACCACCGGTGCGCTGGAGTCCACCAAGTCGTTCGGCGCGCTGCTCGCCCGCAAGGGAATTCCCAGTCAGGTTGACCTCTGGGGGTGGGACGTCCCCCACGACTGGCCTTCGTGGAGAAGCCAACTCGCTCACCACCTACCCCGATTCTGCTGAAGACCTCGTCCGGCCAGCACTCCTCAGCCCGGAACTGTGGTCCCGCCAAGCCCTGAGGCATGAGCTACGTTCGCCACCCCCTCCAAGGTTTCCCGCGCCAACAGCTCGACCACCTCGCGATGCGAGCCGGTCTCGGCAAAGCATCTGAGCTGGCGATCAGCGCTGGTGCCCTCAGCCAGGAGGGTGTGCAGATACTCCACGTCTTGACGTGAGCCCAGCTCATCCAGGACGTCGTCCACGAAGTCGAGCAGCTCTGCGGCCAGCTGCCGCATCGGCACCTCCTGCGCTTTCCCAAAGTCGATCAGACTCCCATCCAACCCATGGCGCAGCGCGCGCCATTTGTTCTCGGCGATCAGGTTGGGTTGGTACTTGCGGAATCCGAGGTTGGAGCGACGCAACTTGAGCAGCTTGGCGCAGATCGCCTGGATGAGCCCGGCAAGACACACAACTTCGTCAAGCTTGGTGACCGCGTCGCAGACCCGAAACTCCAACGTCGGATAGGTGCAGTGGGGGCGAAGATCCCACCAGACCTTCTTGCCGTTGTCGATTGAGCCGGTCTTTACCAGAAGCTCCGTGTAGTTGTCGAATTCATCGTAGCTGCTGAAGTCCGGAGGTATCCCGGTCCTTGGGAAACGGGACCAGACCACACTTCGATAGCTCTTGAGCCCGGTCTGCCGACCCATCCAAAACGGGCTGGATGTCGACAGCGCCAGGAGGTGGGGGAGAAAGTACCGCGCCTCATTGGCAATCTCGATCCTGAGCTCGGGATCGGGAATGGCGATGTGCACGTGCATCCCGAAGATGAGCAGCTCCCGGATCACGTCCTGCATCTCCTCCTCGAGCATCTTGTAACGCTCGAGATCGGTGACCTGCTGCTCATGCCAGTTGGCGAAGGGGTGTGTTCCCGCCGAAGCTATCCGCAGCGCGAATGGGCCAAGGAGGTCGCTGACCCCGCGGCGCAGCCGGGCCACATGGGCCCGCACCTCGCCGGTGTCACTGCAAATTGGAGTGGCCACCTCGACCACCGACTGAAGCATCTCGGCCTTTACGTCCTCGCCTAGGAGCGGAGTCGCCTGCGCCAGAAGCGTCTCGATGTGGGAGCGGAGTTGCCCGTTTTGGTCGACAATTTGGAACTCCTCCTCGACTCCGATCGTCAACCACCGATCGGTCACGTCGGGTTCTCGACAAGGAACGCCGGAACAACGCTCCCAGAGCCAGCAGTGAGGTTCAGCAAGGCGGACGACGAGAGCCGAATCAACAGTCCACCGACCCGGCCGTTGAACAGATACGGGTCCATATCTCGCGCCAGACTAAGCATCTCCACCTTGCCTCCTACCGCGACCGGATAGGTGTCTCGCGGGACCTTGATCGCCGCCTGAACCACATACGACTGGGTGAGCGCCACCGCAACTGTCTGCTCCCATTCATGCTGGTCAACAGTCCAACCCATGACTACTCCCTTGCCACCGTATTCGTCGTTCGGTTTCAGCACTAGCTCCAGTCGATTCCTCAGCACGTACTGCACCAGATCCGGAATGTGCTCTCCATCCCGGAGGCTCGGACCCTCCTTGACCTTTCTGGTCCACGGGATGTGCCGGCGGATCGCGGCACGCTGGCGGGGTGTGTAGAGGCGACCGTATCGGTCATCGGACAGCAGGGCCAGACTCATCTTCTTGTGCAGCAGCTTCGCCCTGAATGAGTTGACCATGCAGATTGCGCCGTCTAGGTAGGCCGTACATAGAGCGTCGCCCGCGCCTGGCGTCGCTAGCAGCTCAGTCTCCAAAACTCGGCGGTACACCAGGTTGATCGCCGCTCCATCGGGCCCCCTCAACACACCAGCTGAGTACTCCAGCTCGGCCGGCTCGCATATGTAGGTGCGCACTCCGTGCTCCTGAAATGCGTCCCGGAACAGCTCAAACTCTCGAACCGTTGGCAGATTCGGCCAGTCGACGATGGCCACCACAGGTTCCCGTGATCGACCCCCCCAGGAGCGGAAGGCGCGCGTCATGGCCTGGAGCTGCAGGTCACGTGCGGCGATTGGCCTAAGGGAGAACCTCATCATCAACTCCTGGAGCACAGGTAGGCTCCAGAAGATGCGGCTGAGCTCCTCGCCATAGGCGATCCCGGCCGGAGACTCCGCGTTGAACTCGACGTACCCGATCTCCGAGGAGACAAAGCTGTCCAGCCGGGAGACCGGTGAAGACGGCCGGTACCCAGGTTCCGCCAGGGCCAGCCTCTCCTCTGTGGGGTCGAGATCCAGTTCGGCACGCAGGCCGTCGTCGGAGAGCAAAGCCTCCTCCAAGCGTCCCAATGCGGAGCAGATGACCTCGGCCGCCCGCGCTGCCTCTAGATACTCCTCGGGAGTCAAGAACTCCGGACGCAGGGCTACGCACAGGGGGTGAGCTCCGAAGTAGAGCCCGCGCTCGTGCTGACCCTGCTGTAAGACCTCAAGGCTGGC
>DAHVDN010000209.1 GCA_027313505.1 Candidatus Dormiibacterota bacterium | reverse complement strand
AAGGTGACCGAGGACTTGGGGGAGTGGGCGGGCATCATCCCCGCCAGCTTGATCAGCAGCACCAGGAAGATCACGAAGGAGAGCGCCGACACCACCCGGTCGTAGGCGTGGAAGAGGTCGTACCCCACCCAGGTGATGAGGAGCACCACCGCGTCGGCGAGCACGATCCCCACCGGGGTCGAGACGTGGAAGAGGCTGCCGATCGCCTGGCCCCCCAGGATCCCCGAACTCACGAAGAAGCCGAGGTACATCACGAGGACCACCACCACCGGGAGGGTGGCCCCGAACATGCCGAACTGGGCCCGGCTCTGGATCATCTGGGGCACGCCCATCTTCGGTCCCTGGATGGAGTGGTAGGCCATGAACAGGCCCCCGACAAGGTTCCCCACCAGGATGGTGATGATGGCCCACTCCAGGTTGAGGCCGAGGACTACCGCCAGGGCCCCGGTGGCCACCGCGGTGATCTGCACGTTGCTGGCGAACCAAAGGGTGAAGAGGGTGTTGGGCTGGCCGTGGCGCTCGCTCTCCGGGATGTAGTCGATGGAGCGTTGTTCGAGGCCGATCCCCCCCTGCCGCGGAGCGTCTGCCATGCCATCTCTCCTCCCATCGCGCCGCCCTCGGAGCCGCGCCGTCCGGGCCCGGCCTC
>DAHVDN010000208.1 GCA_027313505.1 Candidatus Dormiibacterota bacterium | reverse complement strand
CTTCAACAGCCCGAAGACCTCACAGATGGTGGAGTCCATGTCGATCGTGAGTGCCCTGTCGCCCGGGCCCCGATCTCCTTCCCAGGCTCGACGCAGCATCTCCCGCCCCACTGCGTCCAGCTGTCGGACGTGGCCCACGGTGAAGCTGCGCAGGAAGGTGCCCAGGGTGGAGGGCGCCAGAACCGCATGGCCCAGCACCCCCTGGGTGGCCCCGGCCCGGAGCAGGTTGGTGTCTTCGATGCTGTCCCCGCCAGCCAGCATCGAGTGGATGAGCGACATCGCCTTGTGCCCGACGTTGGCCCGCCCCGGGGCATCGCCCAGGTCCAGGTGCTCTTCCACCACCTCTCTCAACCCCAGGTGCTGAGCCAGAGTGGCCGGGAGGAGGAGGCCGGCATTGGCCACCAGGTGGGGGTCGTCGAACCCTACCCCCAGGCGGTCCAAAGTGTGGGATGATGGCAGCATCGAAAAGGTGCTCCTTCGCTGGGGCCGATTGGCGTGTTGACAGCACCAATTATCCCAGCATTGAGCGCCTTTTCTTTCTCTAACCTCTGACGCCCACCTCTACCCGGCCGGTGGATCCAGGATAAGATGATCATCGCAAGCTGGAACGTAAACTCCTTGACCGCCCGCCTTCCGCGGGTCCTGG
>DAHVDN010000207.1 GCA_027313505.1 Candidatus Dormiibacterota bacterium | reverse complement strand
CGTCGCGCTGCGCGCTGACGCACTGAGCACGTTGCCCAATGCCTATCAAGAGGGTTCAGACGTGTAGACCGGAAGTAATTGGTCCGGCCCACAAGTTGTTGATCTATTTCAAAGTGGTGCAATATCGATATCGTGTGCGTCGTCGCATTTCTGCGCAGCAGTGGAGCTAACGTCAGGAGTTGTGGAAATTGACCCGGGCCGTCGGCTGACCCCAGGGAAAGCGACGGCGTAGCCTACCAGGCAACGAACTCACGGAGAGACCCGCTGGAACGGGTCCGCACTGGAGGCTACGCCGTGTCTGCAAAGTATCAGATCCTGCCGCCCACCGCACCGGTGGCGGCGCCCCAGGACCTCTTGGAGGCAGTGGTCCGAAGCGGGGCGCAGCAGCTGCTCCAAGCCGCCTTGGAGGCGGAGGTGGAGGAGCTCCTGGGCCGCGCCCGCTATCAGCGGTGCCGGAGTTCCGGGGCTATCGCAAGGGCCACCTGCCCCGGCGCACGGTCGGGGTGGGGATAGGAGCGGTGGAGGTCCGGGTCCCGCGGGTGCGGGACGTTCCCCAGGAGGTGGCCCCGGGCGGCTTCGAATCGGCGATCGTGCACCGCTACGAGCGCCGCTCCCAGACCCGGGCGCAGCTCCTGACCCGCCTGTACCTT
>DAHVDN010000206.1 GCA_027313505.1 Candidatus Dormiibacterota bacterium | reverse complement strand
GTGACCTGTGGCCCACTCGCTCGTGGCATCTCTCAAGCGCTCCCCGGCACTACCTGCTCTGGATCACCCGGTCCCTGCAATGTCACAGCGGCCATCACGGATGACCGACCACAGCTTCTCTTCATCTTTTTCTTCTCTCATGTGGCGTCTCCGTGGCCACCCTTTTTTTCCTTCTTTTTTCTTCCTCAGTAGGCCCGGCAGCTTCTTTTCCTTTTCTCTTTCTTCATTTTCTTTCGTCTCAAAATCGTGTATCTGTCTTCTTCAGTGACTGCTCTTGCCCCGCCGCCCCTGCCCCAACAGACACCAAAAATTCGCTCCCGCACCCCAGTCGAACAAGTATCACGATGTGCGGGTGGGGTGCGGGGGCGAAGGGTGTCCAATCCATTCGGGGCAGGGGCGGCGGGGCTGACCGTGAAACGGGCACTTTTGGCATGACAGAACCCATCGTAAGGGTGTCCAAACCATTTGTACAGTCGTTTGGACAGGGTTCGAGTGCCCGGCAGGAGCCTGAATCCGCCCTCTGGGGCGTTGGCTCTACTGCCTGCGGACACCATGATAGCTGGTCGAGGGGTGGTCGCGAGGGACCTCGTGACGGCTTCCTGGAACGCTGCGCCCGACCGGGCCTACCACATCGGTACAGCGGCCTTCCTGG
>DAHVDN010000205.1 GCA_027313505.1 Candidatus Dormiibacterota bacterium | reverse complement strand
CGAAGTCGTACTGAAACCAAAGCCCGGGCTCAACCACCCAGGGACGGTAGATCCGCCGGTATCCGACTGCCCACGAGGTCTTGGCGGCCGCCACTCCGCGCCGCACCGTGCGCTCGGACCCCTGGTAGCCCATTGCCAGCAGCTTCTCGTGGGCCACGTCCGCTCGCATCTTGCCGTGGCTCCCCTCCACCCACTCCTCGATCTTCTCCAGGTAGCAATCGAGCAGCTGCGCCCGGTGAACCGGCCGGGCGCTCAGGCCCCCCGCTTCCCTGGCCGCCACGTAGTGGGCCACCGTGTTGTGGGAGCAGTCCGCCAGCTCGGCGGCTGTACGGTACGACTGGGTCAGGTCGAACGCTTCGAGTATTTCCATGACTTCCTCGGCAAACTTCACGGGGTCCCTCCTGGGCGCTGGGTGCTTGAACACGCTCAGCTAAACCCAGGAGGGGCTTCTCTGGTCGGCGGTCTCGGCCCCCCACCAGGGGGAGTGGTCAGGTTTCATGGCCGCCAGTGGTCAATTCCCGTGGCCGCCAGCGGTCAGATTCGTGGCCGCCTCCGGTCAGAATCTCATGGCCGCCGACAACAAGGTCGTCCGTGGCCGCTCCGCCAGTCTCGCAGATGGCAGCTGGCCGCTCCAAACCGGAAAGGCGAGGTTACA
>DAHVDN010000204.1 GCA_027313505.1 Candidatus Dormiibacterota bacterium | reverse complement strand
GATCACCCACACGCTGACAAACGAGACGACCGCCCCGAGCCTTGGTTCCACGCGCCTCCCAACCGACTGGCCCGGGCACGGCACTACTGCTTCGGCATCGTCGTTCGCCAACAGCAGCCGCCGTTCGCTCAACCGGTGCTACGCGGTGAGGTAGGCCGCTGGTTCGGCGTGGCCAGCAGGTCGGACGGGCTCAGTCCCGCCGGTTTCCCGGTCAAGTGCGTGTTCCGTCTCGCCATGGCGTCAGCCTCCCCAGCGGCCCCCGATCAAACCGTGCATGCGGTTCTCCCGCACACGGCTTTCCGACATCGTTCATCGCAGCGCATGCGCAGCCGGGTAGCGCACCGTCCCGGTGAGGCGATAGATCCCAAGGCCACCCAGCCAGTCCCACGTGAAGCGGTCCAGCCAGTTGATCCCGTGGAGCCCGTGCTTCCTGCTCGCCAGGCGTGCCATCCGTTCGTGCACGTAGGTGTCAACGGCGCCGAACTTGGCCGACGAGTTGCCCTGTCGGAAGTAGGCGCCCCATCCCCGCAAGACGGGGTTGAGATCGTCGACGACGGTGTGCAGATCCGCCCCGACTCGACTCGGTGACGTCCGCTCGCGAACCTTGGACCTGATCGAGGCCATGGCCCGGGGGGACGGCCACTTGTTGAGCCAGTAG
>DAHVDN010000203.1 GCA_027313505.1 Candidatus Dormiibacterota bacterium | reverse complement strand
GGGGTCCTGGCCGGCCATTTCGACCGCCGTGTTCCCAATCAAGCAGCCCCGTCGCTGTGGCTGGGCAAGATCGGCATCGACCACCGAGCGCAGCGCCTTGGCGAGGCATTCGCGGGTTGGCCCCGGATGATCCATCAGGTCCTTTGCCAACTGACTGATCTGCTGGTGGTAGAGGTCGAGGCACTTCACGAACAGCGCGCGCTTGCTGCTGAACGCGTTGTACAGGCTACCCTTGGAGACTCCCGTGGCCTCCGCGAGGCGGGCTGGCGACGTGCCTGAATAGCCGTTCGTCCAAAACGCCTCCATGGCCCGGAGCAGCACAGCATCGTCGTCGAAGCTTCTGGGCCGGCTCACCCTGCGACCATACCACAGTTCTGGTCCTACTGGTCCAGAACTGTCTCGACCCCCTCCAAGCAGTCCAGGTGCCCGACAACCGGGGCCCTCACTTTGTCAACAAGGTCCATGGGAACTACAGCTCGGCGGCCGCCGTGGTGACTCGCCGGATCCCGGGCCGTGGGTGCGGCTGGGGAGATCTGAATGAGTCTTTCGCTGCCATCGAAGGAGTCACCAGCCCCACGCGGGTTGACCGGCTGCCGCCCCGGGGAGCCAGGGGCGCTTGACACATGCCTATATCGGTATGTATTCTCCCGCTATGGCC
>DAHVDN010000202.1 GCA_027313505.1 Candidatus Dormiibacterota bacterium | reverse complement strand
TTCATTTCCTTGAGGACTTCTTTCGCAACCTGTCGTGCTTCCTCTTGAAGATTGGGTATAGATGACGGTGGCTGTAAAACATAATTAGCTCAACACGAAGCGACCTTAAAGGGATTTAAAGACGTACAGCGTTGATGTACTGATCGAGCTTGCGCTTCAGCACATTACTCCGTACGGGTTTCGCCAAATAATCATTCATGCCGGACTCCAAGCATTTCTCGCGATCACCTTGAATGGCACTAGCGGTCATGGCAATAACCAGTATGCCCCTCACAGCTGGTATAGGATCCTTCCTTAGCAATTTCGTAGCTTCGTATCCATCAAGGACTGGCATCTGGACATCCATGAGGATAATGTGATATGGTATTCCCTCTCCAGCCTTGGCCCGCAGACCCTCAACAGCTTGAAGTCCATTATCATAAGCATCAACATATTTGAACCCAAGCTTATGCATAAACTGCACAGCAATCTTCTTGTTGACCGGATTGTCTTCCGCAATACAGATGCGCAACTCCTCTCGGGGAATATGACTGAAGTCCTGGAATGGTGTAGTCGATCGCTCGGGCTCGACATTCCTCGGCGTAGGCGAAAGATCATTGCTGCACTGTTGATCACCCGCAACAGCTTCTTTTGCCTTAGAAAAGGTGACCGTGAACCAAGCTGTA
>DAHVDN010000201.1 GCA_027313505.1 Candidatus Dormiibacterota bacterium | reverse complement strand
TCGTCCAGGCGTTCGCACCACCACATGGTGACGAGCAAGGGGCGGACGCTGGACCACACTTGTGGTCGCTTTGGGAGAGTCAACAGGACCTCGCGCCCGCCCGAGCGGCCATGGCCGAGCTATGGAAGCCCATCTCGGCTATCTGGCAGCCGCATCTCGCCCCGCTCGTCAAATTGTTGGAAGGACTGGGCGATGCGAGTGCCCCTGTGCTCGCTGCCAGCTCCTCGACTCAATCGCAATAGGTGCCAGAGTCCTGAGGGGGGGACCCCGTTTGTCTGTCCAGGTGACCTGTACCCCAAATCCACTGGGGTGACCCCAAACCTGGCCAGCGCCGAATGTGTCCGCCCGAGACGGTCCTGCGCAGACCTAGAGGTACCTGATCGTCGGTCATAGGCGGCCCCACATCCCTTGTTGGCCCGTTCGGGCTGCCAGGGCGCGCCCCACCCTCTGTTCTATGAATCGGTTCAAGTCCGCGGGCCGTGCCTCGTAGGTGCTTGATCCATGCCGGACGTAGTAGACGATGTGCCCTTGGTCGATGCGCACTCCATACGGAGGATGCTCTCCCGGGGACACCGCGGCGACAAGCACCAGTTTCGCATCAACGCAGCAAATGTCAGCCGAGATATCCGGAGTCGGCTCTACCTTGCTGTGGATCTTGTCGATGAGA
>DAHVDN010000200.1:297-669 GCA_027313505.1 Candidatus Dormiibacterota bacterium | reverse complement strand
ACGACGCGCATCAGCGACTGGCCGATCTCGGAGTGCGAGCTGCTGGCGTGGCGGGAGAAGTGGCAATAGCAGCTAACGATGGCTTCCAGGCGGCCCGTCGGCGGATCCGAGCTGCCCTCGAGCAGAGCGGCGTCAACGAGGCGCTGAATGCGTCCCTCGGTGAGCTCCTCCCTGGCTGATGGTGCGAGCGTCGGAGCCTATCAACGGCGAGTGTTCAGATGCTGGCGATGGCAAACCCAACCTCGGCGAGTCAGATTGAGGTGTGGCTTCTTTGCCAAGCATCTGAGCGAACCATTTGAGAGTAGGACGCCGTGCAGATCAACCTGACCCTGGAGCGGGAGACCAAGAACACCGTCCGGTTCGCCCAGGAAG
>DAHVDN010000200.1:0-287 GCA_027313505.1 Candidatus Dormiibacterota bacterium | reverse complement strand
GCCCTCCGAGCACCCCGGCTACCCCGTGGTAGGCACCCGCTACGTCCAGAAGGCCGGGCACGTCCAGCTCGCGGTGCCCCGGCGGTTCGCCGTCACCATCGAAGCCCGGGGGTAGGCAACTGACCCCGGAGAGCCTGATGCAGCTGCCAAGAATGGTCATCCGGATGCGTGTGCCTTGACGGGCCTGAGCAGGGCGCCAATACTGGTCCCATGACTTCCATGGAACTCGGCCGAGCATACATCGAGGCCATCAACCGCCGGGATGGTGACGCCATTGCCCGCCTGCT